>CANSQL010000035.1 GCA_947649125.1 uncultured Erysipelotrichaceae bacterium
TCATCGCTTAAGCTTTTCTGAACCCCTTGTACAACAAGGGGTTTTCTCGATACAATGAAAAGATGTATTTGTGAAAATACACCTTTCAAGGTATGCTTAAGCTGCCAAATCATACATTTTCAACAGTTGATCAACTGTAGTTTGTTGCTTTTCGACACCGCTCAATTCCTTAACGATTCTGCCCTCGTTCATGACAAGCAGCTTGTTGCCGTAGGTAAGTGCCTGCTTCATATTATGCGTTATCATGATCGTAGGGATATGATTTTCCTTTACGATCGCATCGGTTACATTCATGATCGTATCCGCTGTTTTAGGGTCTAATGCCGCAGTATGCTCATCCAGCAACAACAGCTTCGGGGTAACTAAGGTTGCCATCATTAGGGTCAATGCCTGTCGCTGCCCGCCGCTCAATAAACCGACCTTCGCATCCATGCGATTTTCCAAGCCGAGATTCAGCTTGGCGAGCTGTTCTTTAAAATACGGTATATCGGATTTTTTGATGGCTCTGCTTAAGGTAGAGCGTTTGCCGCGGCTGTATGCCAAGCCGAGATTTTCCAATATCGTCATATTCGGGGCTGTTCCCTTCAGCGGGTCCTGAAATAAGCGACCGATCATTTTAGCGCGCTTATATTCCTTCATCCATGTGATATCCGTACCGTCCAGCTCAATTTTCCCCTTGTCGGGTTCAATGTTGCCGGCAATGCAGTTCAACAGCGTGGATTTTCCCGCTCCGTTGGTTCCCAGTATTGTGATGAAATCATCTGCCTGTACCTCATAGCTGACATTGTTCAGCGCAACTCGCTCATGAATCGTTCCCTTATGAAAGGTCACATGTAAATCGGTTATTTTCAGCATTTTCTTCCCCTCCTTTTCATTATTTCCTTTTTCAACACCGGAAAGGAAATTGCCAAGGTTACTAAAAGAGCGGATAATAATCGCTGATCTGTCGCATTTACTCCGAGCTGAAGCGCAAAGGTAAGCAGAAAACGATACGCTATCGCACCGCTGATTACCGCCGAAAAGCTTCTTAACAGCGTCTTTCTGCCGAAAAAGGCTTCTCCGACAATGATTGAAGCTAAGCCGATTACCAGCTTACCGATTCCGTCATTCACATCCGCAAAGCTTTGATACTGTGCCAAGATACCGCCGCTTAACGCAACCAAACCGTTTGCCAATGACAGCCCTAACAGCTTCATGCGATCGCTGTTGACGGAAGATGCTCTTACCATTGCCTCATTATCACCGGTCGCTCTTAAGCACATACCGAGCTGTGTCTTTAAAAACGCATATAACAGAATTGCCGTTACAGCGACAATCAATATACACAGAAACAAATTCATCAGTTTTGAATCCGACAGTGCCGTAAAGCGGGTAAAGATCGTTTCCTTGTCAAATAAGGAGATATTGGGGGTATTGCCCATAATTTTATAATTGATTGAGTATAAGCCGCTCATCACAAGAATCCCTGATAAAATCGGCTGTATTTTACATTTTGTTTGTAGAAAGCCGGTAAGGGCACCGGCCAATGCCCCTGCAAATGCTGCCGCAAAAATACCGAAAATCGGATGTCCGTTCAAGGTAAATATTGCCGCCGTACCGCAGCCGGTAATAAAGGTTCCGTCAACACTTAAATCGGGAATATCTAAAATGCGAAAGGAGATATAAACACCGAACGCAAGTATCGCATAGATTAATCCAAGCTCCAGTGCTCCCTGTAGGGTAGATAGTGCCATGCTTTCAACTCCTGTCTTATTTTATCATTTGCAGCTTTTCATTATTCGAGATGCTCTCAGGCAAGGTGATTCCTAAGGTCTTTAATACCTTTTCATTGATATATACGTTTAAATCATCCTTGAATACCTTCACCGGAATATCAGCTGCTTGCTTTCCGTTCAGGATATCGTCTACCATATGTGCGGTTTCCTTGCCCAACTCCTCATAATCGATACCGACTGTCGCAAAACCGCCGTCCATTACCATAGAATCCGCTCCGACAAACACAGGAATTTTAGCCTTGTTTGCTTCGTTGGCTAATGCGCTCATCGCTGATGCGACCGTATTGTCATTCGGCACAAAGATTGCATCTGCCTTTGTCACAAGCACCTGCGCATTGGTCTGTACATCGGATATCGTTGTAACGGCACTTTCAATCAGCTTAATATTTTTTGCGGCACAGAAGCTTTTTGCCTTTTCTAAATTCGATACGGAATTTGCTTCACCGGGATTATACATAAAGCCGAGTGTTTTGATTTCAGGCTTGATCGTCAATGCCAATTCCAGTATTTGATCAACCTGAATTTCATCAGAGGTTCCGGTAATTCCCTTATCGGGCTTATCTAATGAAGTAAGCAGTCCTGCCTGAATCGGATCGGATACTGCGGAGAATACAACACTGCGCTCTTTCGCAAAGTTTGCGGCTGCCTGTGCAGTCGGTGTTGCGATGGCAACGATAACGTCTTTATTGTCTCCGTTGAATTTCTGCATAATCGTATTTAAGTAGCTTGAATCATTTGCGGCGTTTTGAAAATCCATACTTGATTCGGGATATCCCAATGCGATCATTTCTTCTTTAAAGGAATCACGAATCGTATTTAATGAGGTATGATCGACAATCTGTGCCACACCGATTTTCACATTTGTCTTATCGCCGGGTTTTTCACTCTCTCCTGCGCAGCCTGTGCAAATAATTGCGGACAATGCGATAATAAAGCCTATTTTTTTACTTGATTTTTTCATTTTCTTTTCCTCGTCTTTCTGTGTATTTATTTTGTTTCTTTTCTTTTATCGCTTTTCGTCGGCGCCAATCAATTTCTGACACAGCGACCACCTCCTTATAAAAAAACATCTGTCCTGTCTAAAATGACGCACAGGACAGATGAATCATCTGCGGTACCACCTGAATTGGTGTGAAAACACCCTCTCTTAAGATGCAACAACATCTCTTGCCGAGTAACGCCGGTCTACGTCTCAGATACTCACATTTCTGCTTTCCCCTTGCCCTACAAGGTCCATTTGTCTGATCCGCATCTCCGTCAGGTTTCCAGCCTCCCCGACTCTCTATCGGCACTGAATCAGTTTTATCTCCTTGATGATTGGTTTGTGGTTATAGGATACACCTTTTGAAAAAACATGTCAATATATTTTCAGTGATTTTCAACATTTGTTTGTAAGCCTTATCATTAATGTTTCTGTTAAATATTTAATCGTCACCTCAGAAGTTTATTCAAAATTTATTATCGTAGTTATTTACTTTTTTCTATTTTTTTAATTGTCCGTTCAAACTCAAGCATATATTTGTCATAATCAGACAAGAAAAGTTTATCTTGAATTACGCGATATTTTTCAAACTCTGTTTCTGCATGAAGTTTTGCTATCTCAGCAGACACTTGTCCTGCATCCTTTAGAATCCCGTATTCAAACATTTGAATAAACCCATTTAGCCTCATTTCCCAATCCTGCATTGTCAAAGGGATATGACGACGTGTCATACTTTCGGCAAAATCTAAATAGGCAGTCACCAGTCGATCTAGCTGGCCTATTTCAAACTCTGATAGATAGTTTTTCGCAACAACTACGTCGCTTTTTTTTATTTTACCATCAGGTGCATCTGCCCAAGTAGTTAAGCCCATATGTATCTTTTTATGATCAGCCCTCTCAACAATGAGTTCAGCTGCTGTATGCCCGTGAACAGCATAATGCAGTTTATTTTGTACTGTCGCGTAAAACCTTTTAGTAGTCAAAGCAGTATTGTCATAATCAATAGCTGTTGCATAAATATCTGTAATTTTTTGATAAAATTTTCTTTCGCTCGCGCGTATTTCACGTATCCGCTCCAATTGCTCTTCAAAGTATTTTTCTGTTAGATAGGTTCCTCTTTTGATGCGCTCATCATCCATAACCCAACCTTTAATCGTATAAGCTTTCGCTATTTGATTGATCCACTTTCGAAATTGAACGGCTCTTTCTGAATTGACTTTGAAACCTACAGCGATAATCATTTCCAAAGAATAGTGATTTGTATTATAGGATTTGCCATCTTCAGCAGTTATTCGAAATTTTCGAATAACTGAATTTTCTTGAATTTCATTATCCTTAAAAATTTTCTTGATATGATAGTTTATAGTATGCGTTTCTACATCATACAAAACAGCCATCAATTTTTGTGTCAACCAGATATTTTCATCTTCATATCTCATTTCAACATTATTTTCTTCACCGCCTACAGATGCAATATAGGTAAGATATTCAGCGGCACTGGAGCGAATCGTCATTTCTTTCTTTTTAGCTCCCATAGATATCATCCTTTCCGTTTCTCTGTAATGAGCAATAATTTGAAGCAGCTTAATTTCAAGTTTGTAATTCATTATTTCCCAAGCTCTTGATAAATTTTACACAGCTGAGTAAAGGCACAGACATTTTAAATTATATTATTTCATTCTTCTGAATTTAATATCTCTTTTAATTTTTCTATCTCCTCGCCGCTTTCCGTTTCATCACATAAGAACTCATAAAATTCTTGAACATCCTTATCTTTCAGTATGTAAGTCACCTGATTATTACTAAGGGCAATTCTAAATAATTTTTTCTTTTGATCAGTAGACCAACTGTCAATCTTCGATAATTGCGCAATAATCTTATGTGTGTTCGCAAAACTTGTGCTGTCCTCCAACTTATCAATCAGTTCTTCTTTCTTTAACTCTAATTTACTTTGATCCTTTGTTGCTTCTGCTTTTTCAGCCATGCATTCAAAATGATAGCTCTCCAGTATTTCATTAGAAATCGTTCTATCAATGATTTGTTTTATTAAACATTCCAGCTTAGAGTTTTCAGTATAATCAGCCGGTGCAAAATATTTGATTCTTTTTTCATCCATCATTCTAAATACCTTTGATTGATCTTTAGTTTCAGAATTATACACACCTATCGAATGACCGCCGTTTTTATTTACAAGTTTCATACAAGGAATATCAGTATCACTGTCTCCTATATATACCATATTCCTAAACGGAACTCGAAATTGATCTGCTTCAAAATAAGAATTAACAGCTTGATCATTGATATCAAGAACACCCTTTTCAATTCGAAACAAAAACTGAGTTTTATTAGTATAGTTTACAACTTGGGCAGGCCAAACTGCAACATTGTCACTATCATAATAAAATGAGGAAGCATATATTTTTTTAAATTTATCAGCCACCTCGGTACCTTCAATCATCTCTTTCAAGCCGGATGAAATAATATAGTGCTCTATTGTAACACCTTTACTTTTTCCATATTCGTTAACTCTGTCAAACCAAGTGCTGACACCCGGAAAAAGTTTCACCTTTCTTCCATGCTCGCATAATTTATCTTTAGTAAACACAAACTTCCCTCTTGATTTTGTAGCCATCATGTACATATAAGCAAGATTTTGATCCATATCATTTTCTGCAGCTAATGTATTTGATTCTTTCCAAAATTCCGGTACTTCATATTTTATAGATTGAATATATCCCTGTGCCTGCATATCATCAGGAGATAAAGTTTTATCAAAGTCATAACATATTGCTAAAATCGGTTCTTTTTTCATATAATCATCTCTCCGTTAAAATTTTCTTTTTAGATAAAAGCTCATACAACATTAAACAATTCTATTATATAGAATCCCACCCCGTTTCCTGTACAGTTAACTTTTCCTGATGCTGAATCTGATATTTTCTGTAATATACGATTGCATGCAGCTTTAGTAAAGCTATTATACTGTTTATATTTAGATTCATTATGTCATAAAAGCCTTAAAAATTCAATTCATAATCAAATTAATTTATCAGCACCTCTGACAAAATCAAAATAACATATAATCACAAAGACATTAGTTCCTATGTTTTACATTAAAGTCTCAGGAAGACGGATTCTTTCCGTTTTGCCTCATTCCCCGCATACGTAACATATGATATCTACGTTAGAGTAATAAAAAGCAATCCGAAACAAACTGCATTTCAGACTGCTTTCATCACTATTCAAAATCCTTCACAAAACGATGCTATCTAAATCAACTGTTTTATAGCTCCGCATCAGAATCAGAATCCTCGCGAAACAAACGATAACACAAATAAAGCCGCAGTGCCCCCATCATCACCAACAGAAATCCGCACAACAACAGGACAACACAGTTTGTTGAGGCAGTACCCTCTTGGAAGCCCATAACCATTAGCACAATACCGACAACACTCATGATTCCCTGTTGAATCATTGCCTGATATTGAAGCTTTAAACGCTGACCCCGATCACTGTGATCCGCTGATAAGTGCTTACGAAACAACATCGCTTATCCCTTCTTTTCTCATTTACTGCATTCTATGCCGTGAGATTTTCCACCGACAATATCATTTGAATAAACTATCCTATGCTTCTGCGCTCAACTTGTGAATTTGTGAATGCCCTGCACATAAAATAAGACTGTTACTCTTTATCCTTTGTCTTGCTGTTTGAAGTATCATCTAAATCAATCTCAACAATACCCATTTGTTTCATCATGTACTTACGAATCGGCCGAAGCTGAAACAACCCATAGACAATACAGCCGATTCCGACAACCGCAATCAATAACGAATTCCCGTTAAAATCACCCTGCATAAAGGCAAGATAGCCTAAGAAGCAGCCGATAATGACAGACTGAAATCCGTTTGTCTTACGCTTAGGCTCCTGCATCAGCTGACAATCGTTCCGTTTCCCAACGCTTTTTTCACTGATACGATATCTAAACCGGAATCATCGCCGGCGCATAAAATCATACCCTCGCTCAGTACCCCTCTCAGCTTGGTGCTTTTCAGATTTGTCACAACGACAACCTTCTGTCCGATCAATTCCTCACATGAGAAATGCTGCGCAATGCCGCTGACAATCTGTCTGACATCACCGTTTCCCAGATCAATTTTTTCCACCAACAGGCGATCGGCCTTCGGATGCTTTTCACAAGCAATGATCGTTCCGAGCTTCAGTTCAATTTTCGCAAAATCATCAAAGGTGATTTCTGCCTTGCCCTGTGATTCCGCTTTTGTTTCCTTTTGTGCTTCCTTCGGCGCATCGTTTTTTTCCGCTGTCGCTTGTTCGCTTTCCAGCTGTTTCATAAATGCCTCGGCATCAATGCGGGCAAACAGAATCTGCGGTTTTTCGCATACGCTGTGCTCGCACTCTAATTGACCGAATTGCTGCAGCGTAGAAAGCTCTGTTTGTTTTGTATTCAATTCCTTAAGAATGGCTTCTGCACTTTCCGGCAAAAAGCTTTGTAACAGCACTGCCGCAAAACGAATACTTTCCGACAGGTTATACAAAACAGTCGCCAAGCGATCCTTTTGCGCTTCATCTTTACCCAATACCCACGGCTGTGTTTCATCGATATATTTATTAGAACGTCTCAATAACGCAAAGATGTCATCGATTGCTTCTCCGACCTTCAGCTCATTCATATGTGTCTCTACCTTATGAACCGTTTCCAGTGCCAAATCCTTCAGCTCCGCATCGACCGGTTCACATACGTTAGGATTCTTGATCACACCGCCTTGATATTTATTCACCATTGACAGTGTACGGCTGACTAAGTTGCCTAAGATATTCGCTAAATCGGAATTGATACGCTCAACGATCAAATCCCATGTAATCACACCGTCCTGCGCAAACGGCATTTCATGCAGAACAAAATAACGCACTGCATCAACACCGAAGTGACGTACCAAATCCTCGGCATAGATCGCATTGCCCTTTGATTTTGACATTTTTCCGTTGCCGACCAACAGCCAAGGGTGCCCGAATACCTGCTTAGGAAGCGGTTCATTCAATGCCATCAGCATAATCGGCCAGTAAATCGTATGAAAGCGCAAAATATCCTTGCCGATAATATGCACATCTGCCGGCCAGTATTTGCGATATGCTTCCTTATGATTGCCCTCTGCATCAAAACCCAGTGACGTAATATAATTGCTGAGTGCATCGATCCATACGTATACGACATGCTTCGGATCGAAATCTACCGGAACGCCCCATGTAAATGAGGTTCTTGACACACATAGATCTTGTAAGCCCGGCTTTAAGAAATTATTCAGCATTTCATTTTTGCGGCTTTCGGGCTGAATAAATTCCGGATGCTCCTCAATATGCTGAATCAAACGATCGGCATATTTCTGCATTTTAAAGAAATAAGCTTCCTCGATTGCTTTTTTCACTTCTCTGCCGCAATCAGGGCATTTTCCGTCTACAAGCTGACTTTCTGTCCAAAAGGATTCACACGGTGTACAGTACATACCTTCATAGGTGCTCTTATAAATATCTCCCTGTTCATACAGCTTTTTGAATATTTTCTGCACCTGTTCCTCATGATAATCATCAGTCGTTCTGACAAAATAATCATAAGAGGTATTCATCAAATCAAAGTTTTCTTTGATCGTTTTCGCAACTTTATCAACATATTCCTTCGGTGTAATGCCTGCCTCTTGTGCCTTTTCCTCAATTTTCACACCGTGCTCATCTGTTCCTGTCTGAAAGAAAACATCATAGCCCTGTGCTCTTTTATAACGTGCTATCGCATCGGTCAATACAATTTCATAAGTATTGCCGATATGCGGCTTTCCCGAAGTATAAGCAATCGCAGTTGTTATATAATACGGCTTTTTACATTGTTCACACATAAACATTCCTCCTATAAAATAAAAAGCCTTCGTCAAAGGACGAAAGCTTCGTGTTACCACCTTTATTCGCATACTGTGTATGCCTCTTACACATAACGCTGTGCGCTGCGTTTTTTCCTACTCAGGTTCAGAAAAACGGTTTAAGGACCATCTTCGCCAAAATCGCTTCAACTGTTTTCACCGGACACACAGCTTCTCTATGCAAGCTTTTTTGATTACTCTTCCTATCGTTACCTTTGTATAACATTATATAAAATAATGCAGAGTGTTTCAAGGCTTATTTTTATTTTCGTCCGCTAAGCTGAAGCAGTAATATGAAAAAGTGAATTCCATAATGATTAAAAAAACTTAATTTAATCAAGGTATTTTATTTTATCCCAGGTTACAGGATTCAAATAACTATTTAGGCAAAAATACTAAAAGAAGGTAATAAATTATTTACCTAGCCCATCATTTCCGTCGTGCTAGGTGTAATTGTTTATTATATATGCAAATGATTAGACAAACATTTATAACAATAGTTAGCCTACTGTGAAGCTCACTATAAAAATTAATAAACCGGAATTTCTCTGTTTGGTTGCTCGCATTGTTTCTTGATATCAAAATCCAAAATAATACCACAATGGTCAGTAAAAGCTAAAGTTCTAAAATCAATTCTAATTTCTCTCAAACTCAAAAAATTTTTCTTTGCCAATATATAATCAATATGTCTATTTCCAACAAAAGTCCTAATCTCAGAGTGTTTAGCCTCAGCTTTTATTTTTCTTCCGGAATAATCTATATAATACGCTTTTTCTTTCTCAATACCTTCTTGCCATAAATCAACGTAACCAGTCTCACTTAAAAGTTTTTCGAAATATTTTTGATTTTCATTACCTGAACATGCATTAAAATCCCCGCAAATAATTTTGGAATTACTGCCCTTAACCTTTGACAGTATCTTACTGTGCTCACCCTCATTTTTACTGTTTTTATCAATTAAAGAAAGATGAACACCCGCAAAGCTATTGTTTTCATAATCAACAAATATACAAATATAATCATAAGACAAGTCGGTAGTATCAATATTCGATTTTGAAATCCCATTATTTTTGCTGATTGCTGCAGATAAATGAAATCGACTGTCAATAGGTTTTATATAATTTCCTGCCCATTCTGTATAGTATTGTTCATTAATCCTATTAAACCTACACTCTTGAATAAATGCTATATCAGGTGATATAGCGTCGAAGTAATCATTAAAACTGTTATCAATGTCCATATTAAACATATTCATATTAAGCGTCAATAATAGCATTTTTCCACCTCATAAATTTCAATTTATCATATGATTTATTATCAATTTTTTTATGATAATGACTGATTTTAATGATAAACAAATGATAAAAAAAGCGGGCACAGAAGGTCCCGCAACGAGTCTATAAACCTCGTTTCCTAATATTATTATATGACTTCTTCAGGAACTTGTCAATGTTATTTTTTCCAATAGTCTTGAATTCTCATAATAATATTTGGTTTAAAAATATTCTTTCGGATACAATAATCTAAACAATCATCATACTTTTTTAAACATTTCAATATATCCTTCTTATATTGTTCACTTGAATCAGTCGAAATATACAGAAAATATAGTGTTCTTTCAAATTTATTGAATCTTTTACATTCTTCATTAAAATTATCCAGGTATATTCTACTGATTTTATCTGTAAACCTTTTATTTAAAACATGATTACTATGAGCACATCTATTTCTAGTTAATTGAATAGACTCGAGATACTTTTTGAAATAATCAAATCTTTTACTAATATCCAAACTATTGACACTGATTGGGTATACATTCTCGATAAAAGGTGTTCTATAAATATCTAAAAGATTATTATATAGCATAATATATGTACCTAAGGAAGTCGCATATAACATTCTTTCATTTCTGTTCCTATTGATGTCTGTATAGTTCATCAATCTAATTCTTTTGAAAGAATCACTGACCATTTTATCTAACTTTGATTTTCCATTCTTTTGAAAATTAAAATGATTAGTATAATAATTAGCATTATCCCATTGAAAATTGTAATCAATCTTATATATTCCGGCAATTAATTTCTTTTTCATTTGTAGTTCAAAATTCAAAGACTGCTTAAGAATTATATTTCTGATATCCATGTCAAAATGATAAAGTTTAATTGCATTTTTTACATTACCATTTGTCATGCATATAAAATTTAGAAAATAATAATAACTACAATTTTTATTTACAAACCTTGTAACTGATTGTTTTTGAGATGGCGATAAATTTAATTTAGATGTGATAATTTCGATTCCCATATCATATACCTCAATCATAAAATTATAGATATATTATCTCATTTTTAAGTCTATGCGACAATACTTTCCATTAAACTTTAATAAATTATATGATTCCATTAAACTTTAATAAATTATTATCTCATCGTAATGTGAAAATGCAAATTCCGCAAAGTTAAAAAAATTTGAATCTACATTTACAGAGAATTCTGCCATGCCTAAGAATAATATTGCTATTTTCTTGCCGATTCCAGAGAAGGCATTAACTTATCTATTCCATCCTACATACTTATCCGGAAATCCATTCTTGAAAAAAACATTTATAACCGGATTGAGATCAGTGTTTTCCAAGAACTGATCGAGTAATTGAGAGTCATTCTCATCTTAAGCAACATACATATTATACCTCATCGGGTATATTAAACAGAAATTAGCACAATTAATACCCGATAGGGTATATAAATAAAATAAAACATTGATATTATACCCGATAGGGATTATAATAACATCATGAATACGATTGCTGAATTTATCAAACAAAAAAGAAAAGAAGCAGGCCTTACACAAGAAGAATTTTCTATTCGCTCCGGTCTCGGCCTTCGTTTTGTTCGCGAGCTGGAACAAGGCAAGGAAACCGTCAGAATGGATAAGGTAAATCAAGCCTTGGCAATGTTTGGCATGAAGGCAGTTCCGGGAAGGAAGGATGACTGATGGAAGCATACAGAACAGCGTATGTATATGTAAGGAACACCTATGCAGGAATATTGCAGGAAACCGATTTTGGATACTCATTTCGTTATGATAGTGATTATCTGAATTGTGAAAATCCGACCCCGGTAAGCTTGACCCTGCCGCTGCAGAGTGAGGAATTTACGTCTAAAACATTATTTGCCTTTTTTGACGGCTTAATTCCTGAAGGATGGCTGCTTGATATCGTGAGCCGCAACTGGAAAATCGAGCGGAGAGATCGCTTCGGTTTATTGCTTGTTGCCTGTAAAGACCCGATCGGAAATGTACAGATCAAGGAGGAGACAGAATGAATCGTTGTTTATGCTGCGGCAAAGCACTGCGCACAAAATCCGCAAACGGTTGGCATACCTCATGTATCAAAAGCTTTTTCCATACATCAAATTTTCCCGATATCGATGTTTCTGAAAATACACTGAACCAAATTGCGATTGATAATACTATCAAAGGATTTACCGTTCCGGGTGTTCAAAAAAAGCTTTCCCTGCATCTGTCGCATGATGAAAAGCCGCGCCTTACTCTTGTTGATTACCCCACAGGCTATATCTTAAAACCGCAGACGAAGGAATATGCCGCTTTGCCTGAAATGGAATATCTCGTTATGCAGATGGCTCAAGCTACCGGTATTCGATGTGTTCCGTTCGCGTTGCTTCGTTTACCGTCACAGAACAATGCCTTTGCCTATATCACCAAGCGGATCGATCGCAAAAATGACCAAATGCTGGCGACGGAGGACTTTTGTCAGCTCGACGGCAGACTGACTGAGGATAAATATCGCGGTTCTTATGAACGCTGCGCAAAAATCATTTCAATATATTCCTCAACAAGCGGATTAGATATGACAGAGCTTTTCCTGCGCATCGTATTTTCTTTTGCGGTCGGTAATTCTGACATGCACCTTAAAAATTTTTCATTAATTGAAACGGCAGAAGCGAATCAAGTATATGTTTTTTCAGCCGCATACGATATGCTTTCGACAAATGTTGTGATACCCGACGATCAAGAACAGCTTGCGCTTACAATAAACGGTAAAAAACGAAATATCAGAAAAAAAGATTTCCTTGTGTTTGCCGAAACTATCGGTATCACAAAGAAATCTGCTGAGAAAATGATGAATAAAATCGTAAAGCTGAGGGATACCTATATCACAATGTGTCAGGAATCCTACATGCCCGATGATAGAAAAACAGCACTTGTCGATCTTATCGCTCAAAGAATAGAAATATTAAGGTAATATTCGTAAAAGACAGATATTTTGAAAATCATTACTCATAGCTGCTCTTACGATGCGCATCCAAGAACTGCTTCACCAGCTTTTCGGCCGCAATCGGACAGTGTGTATCACCCATAAGATTATCAGGTTTCGATTGTCCGTGGAAATCACTTCCCGCTGTAATGAACAACTGTCGCTCCTTAGCGACCTTCAGCAGCTTCGCCATTTCCTGATCTGTATAATACGGTGTAAATACCTCGATACCTGCGATTCCCTTTGCGATGATTTCATCAAACAGGGCTTCTCCCTGCGCAAGCACCGCTAACGGTTGGGATAAAACGGCAACACCGCCGGTCAGCTGAATAATATCCAAGATATCCTCAAGCTTAGGATGATGCACCTCAACATAACAAGGCGCTCCTTTCGCAAAGAAATCCTGATTCATAAAATAAATTGGATGCTTGCTTTTTTCACCGTAACGATAAGGCTTCAGCATCGGATGGTCCTGATACTGCGGATTGGATAATACTTGATGCGCAATCATTTCACCGCTGATTTTCTGATAGCGGTTTTTTGTCAACAGCGCTTCAATATCAACGCGAATTCCCGTGTATCTGCGGAAAGCCTCCACCCTTCTTAAGGAAGCATTGTTTTCATGCTTCAAGCTCTCATTTTCTAAATGGTTGAAAATTTCACTTGATGTATTGATAAAATAGCCGAGCACTCGCAAATGTATATTTTGATAACGGCAGTCTAATTCAACACCGTTGATATAATCAATATGGTAAAGCTGCGACATACGACGAGCGCTGAGATTTGCCTTTACACTGTTATGATCGCAGATAGAAATTATTTTTAATCCGCGCTTGGCTGCCATTTGGAATAAATCCTCAACATTATAGCTGCCGTCATCACTGAAGTTTGAGTGCATATGTAAATCAATCGTCGTTTTCGGCAGTTCCTTTTGCGTCGGCTGTACTGCCGGTGCCGTCTGTCGCTGTTTCGTTTTCGCACGAAGCACCACGATACGGGTATTCAAAAACAGATCGATAATCGAAATATGATACGGATGAATCAGCATAAACAACAAATTCAACAGCCAGTAGCCGATTACACCGAAAACATTAAAAAAGAGAAACAACACTAAAGTCGGAATCGAAAAACCGATCAGCTCACGAGCCATTAAAGTACCGCTTGATGCTTCCTTATGGTTTTTCTTTACTACCTTTAAATCATAAAAATATTTTCCTAATGTCTGTCCGCCTGATTTTGCGCTTAATAAAGGATTAAACGTGAACATACTGATTGCCAACAGAATCAAGGTTGCCCATTCCAACGGATTCAGCAATAAAACCGGTACGATGCCGACAAACATCAGCAGCATACACAGCTCCCACAGCGCTATCGGCAAAAACATAATACAGGTATCTAACGCAAAGGCAAAAATACGCTCCGGCACAAACGCATTGGATACGTTAAGTGCATAGCGGTAACCCTCTTCCTGATAGTATTTTGAATGCTTGCGCCGATATACACTGGCTAATTGCCTACGGCTCAAATGTCTTGTATTTTTCTCCAAAGCCTTCACCTCTTTATGTGATAACTTTCTTATCTAATATTATACTACAAAGAGATTTTTTGTATAGAAGGGAAGGCATCTTTTTTTAGTAAAAGTGCATATCGATCATGATTCGATTTTTTGTATTTTCAATTCATTGCCGTTATGTAACAGGGTTATTTTTAATTTTCTTCTTTATAAGCAGCTTAGGTACTCTAAACTTCAACAACAGCATTTATCTGTTTTCTGTTATCATCTTCGAGTATAAATTAAATCAACCATTCCGTTATAAGCACGAGTCCCTGTAAGCTTCAACAAAAGCGCTTGATTCCCGTATTCGAAAAGTCTGATTCCCTTCAGCTTCATAAGCTTCGACTTATTTCATTAACGAATATAACAATGGAAAATCAAATGCTGGCACTGTATCATAAGGATAAATATATCACTGAACCCTTTCAGCGTTTGATTGAGCATTTGAAGGATAAGAATGAAGCATCTTTATAGTCTTTTATCATGATTTAATCCCTTGCATATCATTTTACTCACAGATTCTTTCACTTTTTATTTCAGGTATTTTAAAGGCCCTTCTTTGAATCTATCATTATAATCAGCGATAATTATTTTCTCTTTTTCAATTATATTACATAAAATTTATGATTTTTATATAGTATTTTTCTTAGTTTTATATTATAATACCCCCGTTAGCAGAGTAGAAATATGCGCGTCAAGTACATCCTGAACGGGGAGTTGTCAGTTTGGCGAAAAACATTTATGTTTGCGGTGCATATTTCGCATCCCACTGTTGCCTATGAACAAAGGTATAGCCTCTTTTTTCATATGCGATGATGGAAAAGGAGGTTATTTTTTATGGAAAAATACTTTGTGAAACAAACACCGTCTTTTTGGATGGAGGCGGTACAGGAGTTTAAGCGTGTAAGCAGTATTACTGTTGCCGCAATGATGATGGCGTTGAATACGCTGTTGGGGTATTTTAAAATTATCCTGATTCCTAAGATTTTGACGATCAGCTTTGCATCCTTAGCGGTAGGTGCGTGTGCCTTGGTATGCGGTCCGCTGTTGAGCGGTTGTATGGCTGCGGTTGCCGACATTATTAAATATGTCGTTCGGCCCGACGGTGCATTTTTTGTCGGCTTTACATTGAATGAGTTTTTAACCGGTTTTATTTACGGCTTGTTTTTCTACAAGTGCACTAAGATCACATTGGTCAGGTGTGTGGTTGCCCGCTTTGTGATCGTGTTCTTGATCAATCTGTTTTTGACCCCACTTTGGCTGTATATTTTATACGGCAATGCGTTTTGGGCTATGGTATCGGCCCGTTTACTTAAGAATGCGCTTATGTTCCCGATTGATGTTGCGTTGTTGTATCTTGTTTTAACTACGACAAGCAAGGTCATGAAACAGCGCTCAGTTCAAAAGTAAGTCATAGTAGGGTAATCTGATATTGCCCTTTACCGTTCGGGGCAGTATGGCTATCTAAAGGATTACAGTTGAATCAGTGCCGGCGGGTTTAACGTGGCGCTGTGAAAGATATAGAATGACGGTGCAGTGAAAAAGTTGTACCGTCTTTTTTTCTGTATTTACATGCTTGACTGATTGTTTCGGGCAAGAGGGATACTGTGGATAAAGGTCATTATAAATATCATATTCAAATTCTACTCGGTATCATCCGGCACAAGTTCAAATATATCCCAAGGCTCACAATCTAACATTCTACAAAATTCCTCAACCGTGTACAAGGTAATACTTCGGTTATGGCGCAGATTATCAACAGTCCCTTTCGATACGCCGTACTCAGTTTCTAATTTATACTGACTGATTCCTTTTTTCTTTAATGTATCAAAAAACGGCTTATAACTAATCACAGAAATCACCTCGTTTCTATCTATACTATCTCTGAAATACTTTTATTCAGCGCTATCGCCGGAAGGAAGAAGCTTATATATCAGATATTTCACTGCTTAAATACTCTGTTCTCTAACTTCGCCTCTATGAATGGTTTAAAACGTATTATCATCGGGCACATGCTCCATCACATCATCAATATTACACTCTAAAACATTACACAGCTTGTCTATCGTAGCGGTGTAAACAACCTTATTATTCCTCAGTCGATCTAACTGACCCTTACTCAAATTATAATCTCTTAGCAATGTATTCTGACTGATTCCCTTTTTGTTCAAGGTTTCCCACAATTTATCATATGTTATCATAATATCGTACTCCCACTCGTTTCTTCCCATATTATCACAGTATTGTATCTGTGTTCAATACCCTCACTTCGGAAATATTACGAATTAAGCATGGAAAAGAAAAAAGCGCCATTATTTTTTAAGGCATAGTTAGTACACTCTAAACAATATGTATTTGTATAAATTCTATCAGATGTGTATAATGAAAATATAAGGGATAGATACTGTCAGTCCGATAAGGTTAGGTGATAATACATGAGAATACATTATATCCTAGATAAATTCAATGCTTGCATCAAGGAAAGCTTAGATGATAAAAGAATAACACAAAAAGAATACGCGAAACGAATTCAAGCAAGTGAAAGCGCCTTTTCCAACTATGTTACCGGTATTGGAGAAATGTCATATGAAACTATTTCACGAGTATCGGAAGACCTTAATCTCGATTTAAACTATATCTTTAAACCAAACGCAAAAAGGCACACCGTTTTAGACAAAGATGAGAAACAGCTCATCAAAGCGTTAAGAGGCTTAAGCGATCAAGAACGTAAAACTGTTTATTTGGGACTAAATACCCTTATTCATGCGATGAAAAAATAATACGTAAAGTACATGAGTAAATAGGGCACGATAAAGAAAGAAACATGAAAAAAACAATGCACTCGCAAGAACGCATTGCTTTTTATCTTTAGCTTAAGGGTATAGGCACCTTTGATGACACCGGTATTCCTACAAACGCAGCTCCTTAATTTTTTCCCATGAGAATTCCTCTCTGCCGAAATGTCCGTAGCAGGCCGTTTGTTTATAGATCGGTCGGCATAAATCTAATTCCTTAATGATATCAGAAACCTCAAAGCTGAAGTTTTTGTTGATAATATCCAACAGCTCGGCATCACTTTTCGTGCCTGTGTCGAAGGTATCGACCATAATAGAAACAGGCTTTGCCTTACCGATTGCATATGCGACCTGAATTTCACAGCGACGAGCCAAACCGTGCGCCACAAGATTTTTCGCTACATAGCGGCAATAATAAGCTGCTGAGCGATCGACCTTGCTGGGGTCCTTACTGGAAAAACAGCCGCCGCCGATACGTCCCATACCGCCGTATGTATCAACGACAATTTTACGTCCTGTAGTACCACTGTCGCCGAAGCTTCCGCCAACGACAAAGCTTCCGCTCGGATTGATAAAATATTTGGTATTTTCATCTAAAAGGTTATGATCGAGCACCTTTAAAATAACTTCCTTCATTACCAAATCGGCAATTTCCTCTTGGCTTGCATTTTCTGCATGCTGAGTTGATACCACAACGGTATCAATACGCTTCACCTTATCATTCTCATATTCAACACTCACCTGTGTTTTTCCGTCCGGCTTTAACATCGGATTAGCTCTGCGCACATCGCTCAAACGCTTTGCCAACTGATGCGCATAATCAATCGCTGCCGGCATATAGCTCGGTGTATCATCGCACGCATAGCCAAACATCAGGCCTTGATCGCCTGCACCGATGGAATCGCCCTCACGCACGACTGCATGATTGATTTCATTGGACTGCTTGTTGACCTTTACCGTAACATGATATTCCTCTGTATAACCGATTTCTTTAATCACATTCAATGCGATTGCTTCATAGTCGATGACCGCATTTGTATTGGCTTCCCCGTAGATCAACACAAAATCGTCCTTGATCGTACATTCTACAGCCATTTTACTGTTCGCATCCTGTGCCAATGCCGCATCTAATATACTGTCGGCAATTTGATCGCAGATTTTATCCGGATGTCCTTCCGTAATACTTTCTGATGTAAATAAATAGTTTTTCATCTCATATCCTCCTATAAAAAAGCCTTCTGATAAGAGAAGGCACTGTTTTCCTACTTGCTCTTATCGCTGTCAGCATTACCACCTTGCATACCTGCAGGTTGGCGTGGGATCAAACGAGCTAACTCTCTAACCCATCTCTTGATAAAAAGGCTGTATATATTAAAACATATTCTTATGAGATATGCAACCGATAAAATAATTTTTACACATTGTCTGTGTGATGAAACGATCATGTCTTAATGCAACGAGACTGATTTTAACTATATTGAAGTTGTATACTGATAATATCCTGTACACAAGTGAATGGAACGCATTTACATACTTTTTGTGCTTTTCTTTCCCGCACTATTCACATAACCATTTTTCTAAATCAATGATTCTGATTCCTTCATACTGATATTCATCATGATGTGTATTCGCCAATAAAATTTTAGGATAGTTATCTTGAATTTGAAGCAATGAGGATACTTCTCTGTCAAATGTATTTCTGTTAGATATATCATCACTTATTTGAACATATATTTTCTCACTTTGTTTGACGGCCACAAAATCAATTTCTTTTTTGTACAGCTTTCCGACATAGACCTCATAACCTCGTCTGATCAGTTCAATCGCAACAATATTTTCATACACCTGTCCGTAATCCATATTCTTGGTACCGATATTGGCATATCGAAATGAATGATCGGCCAAATAATATTTATCAGTCATAGTCAAATATTTTTTCCCTTTAATATCATATCGTCTGACACGATAGAACAAATAAGAATTACTTAAATAGGACAAATACTGCTTAATGGTTTTATTACTGATCTTTAAAGCATTTTTTTCTACCTCTTTTGATATGTTATTGATTGAAGTCAATGAGCTGATATTATCCATCATAAAGTATGCTAAATCATGAATTACATCTTTATTCCTTATCGCATATTTCTGCATTATATCACGCAGGATCAATGTTTCAAAGACATCACGAATATATTGATATTTATCAGCTTGGTTGGTATACAAAAGCGAACCCGGCATACCGCCTTCTAAGACATATCTTTGCAGGGAATAATCATTATTATAATATGTCATACATTCTTTAAAAGAAAAAGGAAAAACTTCGATTTCAAATGTTCGTCCGGTAAATAATGTAGCCAAATCACTGCTGAGTAAAAAAGCATTCGATCCGGTAATATAAATGTCGTATTTCATACTGCTGTGTAAACTGTTGACAGTCTTTTCAAATCCATCGCACATTTGTACTTCATCAATACATACATAGTTGTTTTTATTACAATCATAGTGTTCTTCAATATAATTGTTAAGGGCATGATATTCAAGGTATGGCTCACTGCTTAAGGAATTAAAGTCAATATAAATAATATTAGCATCGGGATCATTGTTTCTGACGTATTCCATAAATTGCAGCAATAAACAAGATTTACCGGATCGTCGTATACCGGTAATCACTTTTATATCGGGGGTGCCTTTTACACTTATGATTTTATGTAAATACTCTCTGTCTATTAGTTTCATATCATTGCCTCCCTATACATTATACCTCCTTATTCCAAAAAAATAAATATTTTTCATTTCTTTGGAATAGAAAAAAGAGAAAAGTATCTCGCAGAGGTTTGATAACTGATTTATCCGATCAAATACACTGCATTTATATCCCGTAGAGATACATCGCCTATATGAAACCCTTTATTCACCGATCAGTCCGATTCTGATCCATGTACAAATGATATCAATCATATCGCCGTCAAATTCACACTCATTAAGATCATCATGAAAATACACAAAGCCTTTCGCAGGTATTTTACTTAAATCATAAACAACACCGTCACCGCCGCCGTTTGAGAAAATCATATATGTATCCGCTACAGAATACGCAGCTAAAAATTCACTTTGAAGCAGATCGTCGCCGAGACAATAAACATCATCAGTGGTCGCAAAGCCCATAGATTCAAAGGGAAATGATACAAAGCCGTCATGTACCTTCTGATAGAAGCTGATGATATCCTTCGGCAAAGCATTGATAACAGTATTCTCATAGGATATCTTAGGCGGCTTCCCTACATAATAAGCAATTTCATCAGGTACCTTCAGTGAATATACGACATACAGCTCTTTCCTATATAGAATTGTATCCACCGATATTAGGCAAGCTTTTAATATGTCAATCAGAATATCGAATTTCGGTGCATGCCTGACCCATAGCTCAAGCGTTTTTCTTACTCGTGCTTCTCTTGAATCAAGGGAAAGGATACTGTTCCATTCTGAAGCTATCCTTAATTGTTTCACAGCTTGCGGGGATATCAGTTCGATTGTCTGCGGATATATGTTTTCACTGTTTAAATGATCGATTAAATGATTTTCAAATGCCTCATTTTCCTTTGTTAAGCTTGATGTGCACATGTGTACTCTCCTTTAGTTATGCTTAAGTGATTCTCATGGTATCTATAACTGCTGCTTGATGTAAAATATATGTGAAAGAATCTTAAAGACAGCTTAAGCTATGATTTGTTTTTGAATCGGGCAGCTAGCCTTTGATTCTCTTGATTTCCTTAACGAATAATGCGATTTGATAAACCAAAAGCATAGGTCCGCCAATCAAATCAAAAATGATATTAAGTACGGAAAAATCAAAGCTTCCGTTGATTAATTTACCTACAGTGAACACATTCCACAGGAATACCAATACCAACCATATGATAACAGACTTACTCATTTCCTTTAACATCTCTATCCCTCTACATTCTATACCTGTGATTTTAAATACACGGCCAATACCGCGATATCGGCAGGATTTACGCCTGAGATTCGGCTTGCCTGTCCGATGGTCTGCGGCTTGATTTCATTCAGCTTTTGTTTTGCCTCTAAAGATAAATGCTGCATCTGTGTATAATCAATATCCTCGGGAATCCGTCTTGACTCCATTTGCTGCAGACGCTTGGCATCATGCTTCGCCTTATCGATATATCCTGCATATTTTATTTCAATTTCAATACGCTTTGCCACCTCTTTGGTAAAGCTGCTGCTTAAATACGGCTCTAATCCGTCCAAGGTAACTCCCGGACGTTTTAATAATTCATAGGCAGACATTCCCACCTGCAACCCTGCATAGCCTAATTCATTCAGGTATTCAGCAATCGGTGAGGACGGAGTAAAGCGTTGTTCCCGAAGTGCTGCGATTCCCGTTTGTATTGCCGTTTGTTTTTCGATAAAGTGTTGATAGCGTTGTTCGCTGATTAAGCCTGCTTCATAGCCATAGGCACACAAGCGCTCGTCCGCATTGTCATGGCGCAGCAACAAGCGATATTCGGCTCTTGAGGTCAACAGGCGATACGGCTCATTTGTTCCTTTTGTCACCAAGTCATCGACCAACACCCCGAGATATGCTTCATCTCTGCGTAAAATTAACGGGTCCTTTCCGTTCAGCTTTTTTACGGCATTGATACCGGCCAACAGTCCTTGTCCCGCAGCTTCCTCATAGCCGCTGGTTCCGTTGATCTGCCCTGCGGTAAATAAATTCTCAATCAGCTTGTTTTCTAAGCTTGGCTTCATTTGCAGCGGATCGATCGCATCATATTCAATCGCATACGCATATTTTTCAATGACACAATGCTCTAAGCCGGGCAGGCTTTGAAGCATCTGTTTTTGTACATCATGCGGCATGGAAGTGGAAAAGCCTTGGATATAGGTAGTGTTCAGCTCCTCGCTTTCCGGCTCTAAGAATATTTGATGGCGCGGCTTATCGGCAAAGCGCACAAGCTTATCCTCAATGCTCGGACAATAGCGCGGTCCAACGCCCTTTACCATACCCGAATACATCGCCGATTTCGTCAGATTTTGATTGATGATTTCATGTGTTTCCTTTGTCGTATAGGTCAGGTAACAAGGATATTGTTCATTAAAATCTCTGATTGAAGTCGTTTCATAAGAAAAGCAGATAAAATCATCGGTTCCGCCCTGATACTCAGTTTTAGTAAAATCGATCGAATCGCTGCGTACTCTTGCCGGTGTTCCTGTCTTTAAGCGAAAGGTACGCAGCCCTAGCTCACGCAGGGACTCTGAAAGAGTCGCATTTGTTTTTTCTCCCTCCGGACCGCTTTCAGTCGCCTCATGTCCGACCAGAATCGTTGCGCTCATAAAGGTGCCGGTCGTTAAGATAACGATCTCGGCATGAACGCTCTCACCGTTTTCCTGTAAGACACCGCTGACTTTATTCTCCTGTGCCAACAGAGCGGTAACCATCATTTCTCTTACTTCTAAATTCGGTTGATTCGCCAATACATTCTGCATATAGCGCTTATAGGCAAGCTTATCCGACTGTACGCGCAAGCATTGAACACCCGGGCCCTTCGTAGTATTCAACATCTTAAACTGTAATGCTGTCGCATCCGCAGCCTTCCCCATTTCACCGCCCAAAGCATCTATTTCACGAACAACGATTCCCTTAGCAGGACCGCCGATGCTCGGATTACAGGGCATGCTTGCGATCATATCCTTATTGATTGTATATAAAATTGTCTGTTTTCCGCTTCTTGCGCATGCCAATGCTGCTTCTACACCTGCATGCCCACCGCCGATCACAATAATATCAGTCATTTCATCACCTTCTCAATATCTATATTATACACATTATTTCATGCTTTCGATAGCTTAACTGTCAGGTTTTTGGTACTTTTTAATTGATGATTCAGTTATTGAAATCGATGTCTGTTAATTTTTTCCGCATTTAAAATCAACGCGCATATCCGATTTCCGCAATTCAAAAATACCGTAAACCTCCAATTTCCGCAATTCAAGCGCGAATCAAACGGTTAAAAACCGCAAAACTATAGGTAGATAAATAAGAGACAGTCAAGGGTATAAGAGCGGAAACTTTTTTGCGCTCTCTGCCAAAAAAAACTACTCGCCCCTTGACCGTCCGGATAGTCGCAGCGGACATAGAACGGGGTTTGTTTTTCATAATTGGGTATGGTATAATTTTCTCCAGTGTAAACCGATAAATTGCTGTTTAGCATAACGGAAAATCGGAATTTGCGGAGGTATTTTATGTTTAATGAAATATGCATATATGAGGCAAAACTGACCAAGTTAGATGAAATTGAAGAACTGATGAGGGAAG
>CANSQL010000036.1 GCA_947649125.1 uncultured Erysipelotrichaceae bacterium
GTCTACATTTGTAGACATTAAAGAAAGGAAAGATGATTATGAGAAAGAAAGCATTAATGATATCAATATGTTTGATAGGATGTCTATTTATGATGATTTGTTCAAAAGGAATCATGAAAAATATCGTAAATGCACAGTCAGCACCTGTATTTCAACTTCCTAAAGGTGCGAAGGTCATATTGGGCGAATTTAATAATAAAGAACTGGTGTGGGATATAGGGAATAACGATAATAATGGGAAGTATGTATTGATGACCAGCAAACCGATCGTAGACAGTATTCATCTGTATGATTCAAGTTTACCGGTTTTGACAGAAACTGTTCCTTCTTCCATTAATGATCGAGATAAATATTGTATAAAACATGCACCTGTCACTGCCTCAATTGGTAATATATCTTATTGTCCGATGACACCTTTAAAAAATGAAATTAATAAGATTGTTATTAATACCGTTGAAACAACGATAATAACTGACATGCCTTTTTTACCAACATTATCATTAATAAAAAACGGAGGACAGCTTGGTCTTACTACAAATGATCGTGCATATAAAAGCAGTATTCTTTATTGGGTAGATGGCTACATAACCAGTCTAACATATGATGGCGGATCTTATGCCAATAAATATCGTCCGATTCTACAACATCCTCTATCAAACGATTCATTAATCACAACACTTAATATTGACTTTGTCGAATTTGATTCACATGCACCAATAGACAAAAGCGACTATCTTAGTTGGTATTCGGTAACAGACTGGAATACTAAACCGTTACCGCAGGCGCTTCGTCCATATTCAACTATAGATAAATCAAAAATTGTGTTTGCGGCCGACACGTCTTATACAGATGGTGCTTGGCATAGCTATCAGATTGATACTGCGAATCTTAATAAAAATAATGAATTGAATCCAAATAAATTAAGAATACAATCTTCTTTAACAGCTTCTTTATCAGATATAAAACGAAATGATCACAGTACACAAAAGGTTGTGAAAAATCAAAGCGTTGAATTATCAATAAATGCTAATACCGGTAATAATGCAAAGATGTCCGTTATTCTATATAATGAAGCAGGTACAGATATTCAATATTATAAAATGATGGAGTCATCGAAAAGCGGTACTAATGATTATACTCTTGATTTAAGTAATATAGGAATTGGAAAATATCAGGTGGCGGTAATCAACGAGGAATATGATGCCGGTTCACAACTACCGGTAGAAAGCTCGCCGATATCTAATTTAATGCCGTTAGAAATAGTAGAGCCGCATAAGCTGACTTACACAAAAACACCGCAAAGCGGGGCAAGCAGCGGTAAAGAGTATGAATTTGGTAAGAATGTAAATCAAGGTCAGGCAGTAGGTAAGGTTACAGCGAATCCAACGGGTGCAACGCCATTGAAATATACTCTGGAAGCTAATGGTGATGATTCATATCTCAACTTTGAAATCAATGGCTTAGATACGGATGGTGCTTCAAGCAACACACCGCTGAATGTGAAAATCAAAAGTAATGCACCTGAGTTAGTGAATAACAGCTTAAAGGCCGGAACCTATAAATTCTGTATCACCGCAATAGATATGAACGGCGATCCTGTGGATACAAGCGGTAATCCGACGGAAAAGGTTTGTACCTCATTTACGGTAGACAAGGCAACTCCTGAGATAGAATTTGATGATCCGAATCAAACAAAGAAATCAGTAGCCGATGCCGCAACGGCTTGGGATGAAACCGCAACTGCCGATCCCGATACAGGAACTAAGATAACTTACAGTGTAAGCGGTGGTGATGCGTATTTGATTGAGATTGATGAGGACAGCGGAGAAATCACTTATAAGGGCAACGGCGGTTATGGAAAAGTAACGATAAGGGCTACAGTAGATGATGACCCTGACGGTGGAAATGATAACTATGAATCAGCTTATACAGAGAAAGAAATCGTTATCTATCGAGAGGTAGACGGAAATGTCACTCCGCATGCCAATTCATCAAGTACTACTACACCTACCTTTACTGCTTCCGACAGTAATGTAAAGGTAAACGGAATCATCGGAACGATTAAAGGAACACTCGGTACTCCCGATACAATCGGTGGAACTACAACAACCTATAAGTATGGCTTGAAAGCAGGCGGAGATTCAAGTTTATTCAGTGTTGATCCCAATACTGGAGTAATCAAAAGTACAGCGAATCTCGGAGTCAAGAGCTATACGATTACCGTAACAGTATCTGATAAGTGGAGCACAAAGGAAATCCCTGTGACAATCAATGTCGGAGTGGCAGAAGGAGAGGATTTGAAGTTTTATGAAAGCAGTACATCAAATACAGCGATAACCTCAAAGAGTGTAAAGGTAACAGATACGAATGTTACAGTGTATGCGACGGTAAAGGGAAGCACGAATAATAATCCTGTTACTTATAAAATAAAGGATGGCAGTACAAACGTCATCGAGGTCAATCCAAACAGCGGAGCGATTACGATTCACGGAGTAGGAACAGTCACAATCGTCGCAGAGAAAAAGGGAGCTACAGGACAGGCAGATGCGAGTGCAGAGCTGACGTTTACGGTAACGGCAGGAGAACAGGAATTCATTTATACAGATGAAGCGGGAAATGAGCTTCCGAAACAAACAGATAAATATAAAGCCTATGAGGAAGTATATGAAAAGGACAAGACATTCCAATTATATACGGCAGGAAATCCGACAGGCTCTACAGTGACCTATAAGCTTAAAAACGGAAGTCCTACCGATGTTATCAGTGTAGACAGTGATGGATTAATCCATATCTTAAATGCAAGTCTTAATACACAAATGGGTAAGGTAATCGTAGAAGCGACAAGCCATGATCCGAGTGGTAATTATGCCGATAAAACGATTGAATTGCCGATAAATATAAAAAAGGCAGACCAAACAATATCGTTTGCGGATGTGACATATGTGACTAACGGCAAAGGTAAGGTAACACCTGTGATTAATGAACAGGATATCTCGAGTAATGACGGCGGTGTACAAGTTAATGACACAGATTACTATATCACAGTGGATACGAGCGTAAATACATCGACCGCATGGACGAATGACGGCATTGAGATAGAATACGATTATGATGGTGAAGAAGGAATTGATATTCCGCTTCATGTAGAAAAACAGGGCAATCGAAACTACAATAAAGCTGAGGCAGACGGCATCCTTCATATTATGGGACCTGATGAGAATATGTTGGCAGTATCAAGCCCGGGAAAAATCATCTATGGCGATCACTTTACAATCCGAAGTCTGCAGGATGATTCAAGCAGTACGCATGTACAGTATACGTTTGAGGTAGATAATACGACATATATTTCTAATCCGACAGTGAACGGAAACAAGGCAGAATTCGATGCGCTGAAGTACAGTGGCACGACAACAATAAAAATCAAGGTGACAAGAACAGCGGATGGAGAAACACCGTTAAGCAAAACGATAACGGTACAAGTGTTGCCGAAGCCAATCGAAATCATTATCGATGATAAGGAAAAGCTGAAGGGAGAACAGAACCCTGCCTTAACGTATCAAGACTTTAAGGATCAACTGGTGACATGGAACGGAGTTCAAGATGTGATACAGGCAAATGATATCAAGCTGAGCACGACCGCAAAAACAAACAGTAACGCAGGAACTTATCCGATCAAGGGAGACAGTAATATCTTAAACAAGACCTATCCAAATTACAGCTTTACCTTTAAAGAGGGAACCTTAAAAATAACTGAGGAAAATATTGAGGATGACTGGTATCATTTAGAGATTGATGATGGAAATAATACTGCCTATACAGGTGAATGGACAAATAAGGATGTCAACATCATCAGCGACCATAATGAGTATATCAATATGTCTTTAGATCAAAGCACATGGAAGCCAAGTCAGGTAACAGTTACAAAAGAAGGTGAAACGAATCAAAACTTTTGGATGAAAAAGGACAGCGGAGCCATCACAAAAGAGAAACAAGAAATCATCAAGATAGACAAAACAGCCCCAAAGGTAAAAAACATCAAAGCTAAGGATTCAAACAACAAGCTTCAAGACATTATTAATAAGCTAAGTGGTGGAATATTCTTTAAACCGGGAACAGCGTTTGAGATCACAACGGATGATTCCAAAGACGATCTTAAGGTAAGCGGCACAAAGGAAATCACATATAAGGTATACAAAATTACAGACGGAGCTGAGGAACAAATCAAGGACGGCACCTTGGCTGTTACTAACGAAAAGGCAAAGATAACGATCAGTGAAACAGTTGGCAAATACAAAGTATGCGTAATACCGACTGACAATGCGGGTAATACAGGTAAAGAAAGTTGCCATGAAGTAGAGCTTAAGAAAATTGATGTCGATGTAGATGGAGACGGTAGACCTGACTTCAATGACCCTAACGGGGATGGTTGCCCTGATTTAAACATTAAATGGAAGGACCCGAATAACCCTGATAAATGGATCGTAATCAACGGAGATAGGAATAATGACGGTATTCCTGATATCAACATCGATAGTGACGGCGACGGAAAGTTTGACTTGAATATCGATACAGACAATGACGGAAAACCCGACCTTAACCTTGTGATTCTAAAGAAAAACGATTGGAAACCAACGAAGTGTGTCAAACAAGATATCGACAACGGAATCCTTGAGGAATACTGTACAGGAACAAGTGTGAAGGCACAAATCAATGTGGATACCAATGGAGACGGCGTTCCGAACATCAATATCGATAATAAAGGTGATTTCAAGCCTCATATCAATATCACGAAGGATGGCATAAACCCAAGTATCAATGTCGCAATTATTCATGATTGGAAGCCCGGTAAAAACTATAAATCAGGAAGCTTTACCTATGACAGTATCGGGAAAGACGAACTGAGACCTTATCTTAATATAGATACCGACGGAGATGGTTTACCGGATATCAATCTTGACTTAGACGGTGACGGTATAGCTGATATTAATATAGATACCGACGGTGACAACATCCCTAATGTAGATATCGATTCTGACGGAGACGGAGAACCGGATATCAACATCGATACAGACGGTGATGGCAAGCCTGATGAAAACATAAAGGAAATAACAGAATGGAAGCCTGAAAAGAATGTGGATGGTGAATTTCCATACGATACCATGGATTTCAGTGAACCGAATGATCCGAAAGAAAACAAACCCGATGACAGTGGAAAGGACACATCGGTGAAAGGTCAATACAATCCCGCAACAAGCATGGGCGGAGCAAATACCGGTGATAACACTTCTGTTACCGGTCTTACGGCAATCATGCTTTTATCAGTTGGTTTAATGTGTTTAATTGCATTTAAAATATTGACAAAGAAAAGCGACTGTAAGCTTATCAATCATCAATAATAATGAAATACACCCTAGCTTGAATATTCAGGTTAGGGTGCATTTTGATGCTTTGGCATCAGATAAAATAATTAATGATCAATGATAATTTAAAATGAGTAATGAGAAATATAAAAAAACGGCTCTGCCGCAACAGAGTCGTTTTACATTTGAATAATTAAGCGCGTTTTACGATAACTGCAGTACCCATACCGCCGCCGATACATAAGGAAGCAAGACCTAACTTAGCATCACGCTTAGCCATCTCATGAATCAATGTAACAAGGATACGGTTTCCGGAAGCACCAACAGGGTGACCTAAAGCGATTGCGCCGCCGTTTACGTTTGTCTTTTCCATGAATTTTTCGCGATCCATGCCGGTAGCTTCTACCAATTCATGAATAACACCTAATGACTGAGAAGCGAATGCTTCATTTAATTCTACTAAATCTAAATCCTCGATAGTGATATTTGCATCTTTTAAAGCATTTAAGATTGCCGGAGTAGGACCGAGACCCATAACAGTAGGATCAACACCGCCCTGACCGATACCGACAACTTCGCACATCGGAGTTAAATTATATTTCTTTAATGCGTCCTCACTTACGACGATCATGAAGCTTGCGCCGTCATTGATACCGGAAGCATTACCTGCGGTAACTGTACCGTCCTTAATAAATGCAGGACGAAGGTTTGCCAATTTTTCCGGAGTGGATTTACGATTCGGATGCTCATCTGTATCAAATACAACAGTATCCTTACGAACTTTTACTTCGATCGGTACGATTTCATCTTTGAAACGTCCGCTGTCTACCGCTGCGATAGCCTTCTGCTGAGAAGCATATGCGAACGCATCCTGTTCTTCACGAGTGATGTTATATTTATTAGCGATATTTTCAGCTGTAACACCCATGTGAATATGATTCATCGCATCAGTCAAACCATCATTGATCATGGAATCAATCACTTCCATATTACCCATTTTCATACCGGTACGAACTTTGCCCGGAATTAAAATCGGTGCGTTGCTCATTGACTCAACACCACCGGCAACAAATACATCACCGAAGCCTGCCTGTACACGAATTACCGCTTCCATAACAGCCTTTAAGCCTGAACCGCAAACCATATTTAATGAATGGGAGCAGGTTGTTTCCGGAATGCCTGCGCCTAACGCTACCTGACGAGCAATGTTCTGTCCCAATCCTGCGGAAATTACATTACCGATAATACATTCATCAATATCTTTTGCGTCCAATCCTGACGCTTTAATAGTTTCTTTTAAAACTGTTGCACCTAAGTCAACCGGCTTTACATTTGTCAAGCCACCTAAGAAACTACCGATAGCACTGCGCTTTGCAGCTACAACATAAGCTTTTCTCATTTTCTTTACCTGTCTTTCTTTATCAAGGCAGTCTTAAAAGGGCTGCACTTTCTATAAAATAGTACCGAAAAAACCGCATAATGTCAAGTGCTTATGAAAAATTTCACAAGTGATTGATAAAAAATTAACAAATAGCGGTGCTGTTCTGAAATTTCCTTAAAAAACTTGTTAAAAAAATAACAAAGTTATTGACGTAACAGCAATATCGTAATAAAATTAAAGGTGGATTATGTACTTCCATAAATGGAAAATCATCTGAAGCAAGAAAACAAAAAAAGAAATGAATTTCTGACTTGTTTCGGTTACAATCCGTTCGTAATGTCTTATACAATAGGAGAGGAGAACAGTTATGGACTTTGAATTGACAAAGCAACAACAAATGATGAAAAAGCTTTTCGCTGAATTTGCTGAAAAAGAAGTAAAGCCTTTGGCAGCAGATATTGATGAAGAAGAGCGTTTCCCGAAAGAAAATGTGGAAAAAATGGTAGCCTGCAAGATGATGGGTATTCCGTTCCCGAGAGAATGGGGCGGAGCAGGAGCCGATTATTTAAGCTATATCCTTGCGGTAGAGGAACTGAGCAAGGTATGTGCAACTACCGGAGTTGTATTATCGGCACACACCTCTTTAGGTACTACACCGATTTATATGTTCGGTAATGACGAGCAAAAGAAAAAATATTTACCTGATTTGTGCAGCGGTAAGCGTTTGGCAGCGTTTGGTTTAACAGAACCGAATGCCGGTACCGATGCGGCAGGGCAACAGACAACGGCAGTAAAAGACGGTGATGATTATATCATTAACGGAAATAAAATCTTTATTACGAACGCCGGTGCGGCAGATGTATATATCATCTTCGCAATGACAGATAAATCACAAGGTACAAGAGGTATTTCCGCCTTTATTTTGGAAAGAGGCACACCGGGCTTTACAATCGGTAAGCACGAACGTAAATTAGGTATCCGCGGTTCTGCGACTTCCGAATTGATTTTCAATAATGTACGCATTCCGAAGGAAAATCTGTTAGGTCAGGAAGGCAAAGGCTTTAAAATTGCAATGCAGACCTTAGACGGCGGACGTATCGGTATCGCTGCACAGGCATTGGGTATCGCACAGGGCGCAATCGATGAAGCGGTGACTTATGTAAAAGCACGTAAGCAATTCGGTCGTGCAATCGCTAAATTCCAAAATACGCAATTCCAGCTTGCCGATATGCAGACAAAGGTTGATGCGGCAAGATGGCTTGTATATCATGCGGCAATGTGCAAAGAAAACGGTAAACCTTATACCGTACCGGCTGCCGAAGCAAAACTGTTTGCGGCAGAGGTAGCGATGGAAGTAACAACAAAAGCGGTTCAGCTGTTAGGCGGATACGGCTATACAAGAGATCTGCCGGTAGAGCGTATGATGCGTGATGCGAAGATCACCGAAATTTATGAAGGTACTTCCGAAGTACAGCGCATGGTTATCAGCGGCGCAGTGTTGAAATAAAGAGAGGGCGGTAAAATATATGAAAATCGTAGTTCTTGTAAAACAAGTACCTGATTCAACCGAAATCAGAGTAGATAAAGCAACCGGAACATTAATTCGTGCCGGTGTACCGAGCATTATTAATCCGGATGATTTAGCCGGAGTAGAAGAAGCATTAAAGCTGAAGGAAACAACAGGAGCCACTGTCACTATCGTATCTATGGGTCCTCCTCAGGCAAGCGAAATGCTGAAGGAATTATATGCACGCGGTGTTGATGAATGTGTATTGATTACCGATCGTAAATTTGCCGGTGCCGATACATGTGCAACCTCATCTACATTGGCTGCAGCACTGGATAAATTAGGCTATGACTTGATCATTGCCGGACGTCAGGCAATCGACGGTGATACTGCACAGGTAGGACCGCAGACAGCAGAGCGTCTCGGAATTCCTCAGGTTACCTATGTGGATGAAATCAAGGCTGTAAACGGTGATACCATCACTGTGAAAAAAGCTTTGGAAGACTGTGAACAAATCATTGAAGCAAAACTGCCGGTCGTTTTAACAACCTTAAGCGGTATGAACAATCCTCGTTATATGAACTGTAACGATATTGTTGATTCCATGAATAAGGAAGTAACCGTTTGGACCTTTGATGATTTAGGTATCGATGAAAGCAAGGTAGGCTTGGCAGGTTCTCCTACGAAGGTACATTCTACCTTTACTAAGGATGTTTCCGCTGATACTGAAACATTCACCCTGCCGGCAAATGAAACGGCTAAATTAATTGCACAAACATTGAAAGAAAAGCAATTAATTACAAAATAGGAGGACAGTAAAATGGCTAAATTTGAAGGATACAAGGATATCTACGTATTCGTAGAACAGAAAAACGGGGAAATCGCAAATGTCGGCTATGAATTGATTTCAGAAGCACGTAAGCTGGTTGCGTCCATTCCTCATATGAATTACAGTGTAGTAGGTATTTTATTAGGACATAATATTAAAGACAAGGCACAGGATGTAATTGCACACGGTGCCGATCGTGTCGTAGTTGTAGATCATGAATTGTTAAAGGATTATTCCACTCAATTCTATACAGATGCATTGACTCAGGTAATCAACGAATTCAAACCGGATTCTTTATTGACCGGCGCAACTGTATTAGGTCGTGATTTGGCACCGCGTGTTGCGGCAAGAATCAATGCCGGTTTGACCGCAGATGCGACTAAAATTGAAATGGATCCGGAAAAGCAGGATGAAGCATTGTTATTGGTTACTCGTCCTACTTTCGGCGGCAATCTGTTCGGTACCATCATCTGCCCGGATACTCGTCCGCAGATGGCAACAATTCGTCCGAACGTATTCGCAATGGATGCTCCGGATGCTTCAAGAAGCGGTGAAGTCGTTGAATTCCAGCCGGATTTCAAAGATACAGATGCAAAAGTTGTTGTAAAAGAAGTCATTGAAAAAGTCATCGAAGGTGTTGACATTACAAAATGTGATATTTTGGTCGGAGCCGGTCGCGGTGCTGAAAACTGCTTAGATATGGTAAAAGCTGTAGCGGCAGAATTAGGCGGCGAAATGTGCTGTACGCGTGCAGTAATTGATGACGGCTTTGCGGATAAAGAACTTCAAGTCGGTCAGACAGGTAAAACAGTTCGTCCGAGTCTGTATATCGCATGCGGTATTTCCGGTGCTTGTCAGCACGTTGCCGGAATGGATAAATCCGATATGATCATCGCTATCAATCGTGATCCGCAGGCAGAAATTTTCTCTGTATCAAACATGGGCTTTATCGGTAATGTAGAGGAAATCTTACCGTTGTTAAAGGATGAAATTATTGCGGCTAAAAAAGCGTAAATTTCATATTGTTAAATAAAAAAGGAGATCAAAAAATGAAAAAAATCGGTGTAATCGGCGCAGGTACAATGGGTCAGGGAATTGCGAATTCCTTTGCGTCAAACGGTTATGATGTAACAGTGTGCGATATTAAATTAGAATGGGCACAGGGCGGTATTGATAAAATCGCTAAAAAATTAGACAAGCTTGTGGCACGTGAAAAAATCACTGTCGACAATGCGGCTGCGGTAAAGGGCAATTTACACGCAGGTGAATACAAAGACTTAGCAGACTGCGACTTAGTTGTGGAAGCCGTTTTGGAAATCATGGAAACAAAGAAAGAACTGTTCACGACATTAGATGGAATCTGTAAAGCAGACTGCATTTTTGCGACAAATACTTCTTCCTTGTCAGTAACTGAAATTGCGAAGGGGATTAAGCACAATGTAATCGGTATGCACTTCTTTAATCCGGCTGATCGTATGAAATTAGTTGAGGTTATCAGCGGTATCAACACTCCTGCGGAAACAAAGGCTGCCGTTATCGAATTATCCCAGTCTTTAGGTAAAACTCCGGTTGAAGTTGCTGAGGGTCCGGGTTTCGTGGTAAACCGTATCTTAATTCCGATGATCAACGAAGCTATCTTTATCTATCAGGAAGGCTTGGCATCTGTTGAAGATATCGATACAGCGATGAAGCTGGGCGCAAACCATCCGATGGGACCGCTTGCTTTAGGTGATTTAATCGGTTTGGATATTGTATTAGCAATCATGGAAGTATTACAAAATGAAACCGGTGATTCTAAATATCGCCCATGTACACTGTTAAGAAAAATGGTACGCGGCGGTAAGTTAGGTCAGAAGACCGGAATCGGCTTCTACGATTATTCAAAATAAGCATTTTATAAGGTGAATCGTTCTGTGAGTATTGTTGCGATTCGCCTTTTTCCACATATTGAAAGCGAGGATAACTAATATGGAAACAATTTTATTAAATACTGAGGGACATGTAGCGACAATTACAATTAATCGTCCCAAAGCATTAAATGCATTAAGCACACAGGTTTTAACTGAATTAAATGAAGCATTGGATGAAGTAAATGCAAATAAAGATGTATATTGTGTGATTATTACCGGTGCCGGTGATAAATCATTTGTGGCAGGAGCCGATATTGCCGAAATGAAGGATAAGAGTGTTGAAGAAGCGGCAGCTTACGGAAAATTCGGTAATGAAGTGTTCCGTAAGATAGAAACGTTCCGCTGCCCGGTAATTGCGGCAATCAACGGCTTTGCTTTAGGCGGCGGCTGTGAATTGGCAATGAGCTGTGATATTCGTTTAGCAGCCGATACAGCGGTTTTCGGACAGCCTGAAGTAGGCTTGGGAATTACTCCGGGCTTTGGCGGAACACAGCGTTTGGCGCGTCTTGTAGGTGCCGGAATCGCTAAGGAAATGATTTTCGGAGCGCGAAATATTAAGGCAGATCGTGCATATGCGATCAATCTTGTAAATGCGGTTTATCCGTTAGAGGAATTGATGGGCGCAGCGATGAAAATGGCAAACGGCATTGCGAAAAATGCACCGATCGCAGTTGCTTACAGCAAACAGGCAATTAATAAGGGACTTCAGACTGATATTGACGGCGGCATCGAAATCGAAGTCGAAGAATTCTCTAACTGCTTCGCTACAGAAGATCAGACATACGGTATGACTTGCTTCTTAGAAAAAGTGAAGGATAAAGCATTCTCAAATAAATAAGCGAATATATTCTTGAACTACCAATTTCCCAAGGTTTTCATGCATGATAACCGAAACAGGAAATTACACAAAGGAGGTAATCGATTTGAGTAAAGTTATAAGTATCGAACAGGCTGTTTCAATGATTCCCGACGGCGCTGCGATCGGAATCGGCGGTTTTATCGGTTCCGGACATCCTCAGGAGTTTTCTGTCGGCATTGAGGAATCTTTTCTCAAGAGCGGGCATCCCAAAGATTTAACAATCATGTTTTCCGCCGGGATCGGTGACGGTACAGATCGTCTCGGCTTGAATAAGCTGGGACATGAAGGCTTGTTAAAACGTATTATCGGCGGTCACTGGGGCTTAATTCCGAAGCTTCAAAAACTGGTGTTTGAAAATAAAGTGGAAGGTTACAATCTTCCGCTCGGTACCATTTCCCTGATGTTTCGTGACATTGCCGGACATCGTCCCGGAACAATCACCAAGGTCGGCTTAAAAACCTTTGTCGATCCGCGAATTGAAGGCGCGAAAATGAATGAACGCTCTAAGGATGATCTTGTCGAGCTGATGCATATCGACGGTGAGGAGTGGCTTCGCTATAAATCATTTCCGTTAAATGTGGCATTGATTCGTGCTACATATTGCGATGAGGACGGCAATGCGACAATGGAAAAGGAGGCTGCGACACTGGATTCTTTATCGATTGCGCAGGCAGCGAAAAATTCCGGCGGTATCGTGTTATTACAGGTTGAGAAGGTTGTACAAAACGGTACACTGGATCCGAGAAAAGTAAAAATTCCCGGAATCTATGTGGACGGTATTGTTGTTGCGCGTCCGGAAAATCATTGGCAGACGTATGCGAATCCATACAATCCTGCCTTAAGCGGAGAAGTAAAGGTCCCTGTGGATTCAATCGCTCCGATGAACTTGAATGAGCGCAAGGTCATTTGCCGTCGTGCAGCGATGGAACTGGATCCGGCGGCAATTATTAATTTAGGTATCGGTATGCCGGAGGGAATTGCCAACGTAGCAAACGAGGAAGGTTTACCGGGCTTAAAATTGACCGTGGAAGCGGGCGGCATCGGCGGTGTACCGAATGCAGGTACAGCGTTTGGCACTTGTACGAATCCGGAAGCGATTATCGATCAGCCGTATCAATTTGATTTCTATGACGGCGGCGGTCTTGATCAGGCATTCCTCGGTCTTGCGGAATGTGATTGCTTCGGTAATATTAATGTCAGTCGTTTCGGACCGAAAATTGCCGGATGCGGCGGTTTCATCAATATTACGCAGACATCACCGATCGTTGTATACTGCGGAACCTTTACAGCCGGCGGCTTAAAGGTAGAGGTCAAAGACGGTAAACTGCATATTTTGCAGGAAGGCAAAATCAAGAAATTCAAACAGGAAGTTGAACAGATCACTTTCTCGGCAGAATTCGCAACCGAAACAGGACAAAAGGTTTTATATATTACGGAACGTGCCGTATTTGAATTGCTTGGCGGTAAGCTGACGCTGATTGAAATCGCACCGGGCGTTGATCTGCAAAAGGATGTCTTGGATCAAATGGAATTTACACCGGCGATCGCAAGTGATTTAAAAACAATGGATGAGCGTCTGTTCAAACCTGAAAAAATGGGTTTATTACAAGCTTAATTTCAGTCTCTGCTTAGGGCAGAGGCTTTTTAAGCGGATTTCGACAATTCCTGTAGTATCACTTTGTTAAAATAGGTAAGGTGATACTATGGAAATGATAGGCTATGCAGTTAAAAACGGATTCTTTGAATATATGAATAAGCATCGTGGCTTTTTAGATGAAATGTCTTTATTAGCTAAGGAACAATTAGACTGTATATTGGATACACCGAATGAACAGGAACTGTGTGAGCGTGCAATTCGCTTCTTTCATAATGAGGCAATCTATTTAAAGGATCATACTGTTTATTATGAGAATAAGCTGAAACAGGCTACCTATGCGATGCGAATAGAAGACTATCAAATTTATTTGACACCGCAGGAGGGCAATCCTTTTGTGCCGTTTTTACAGCGAATCTACAGAAACTTTGTGATAATGAAGAAAAAAGAGGGCATGTAAAAAAGAAAAGGTATTGTAAAAGGAAGTAAAACATAGTAAAATAGATGTATATGTGAGGAGGATTACATATGGATTTCTGGATTTCAATCGGGTACGTTATCTTGGGGCTTGTCGTAGGCGCATTTTTAGGCTTTTATTTTACCCGCAAGCGTTTTGAGAAAGAACTGAGAGAAAACCCGCCGATTAATGAAAAAATGATTCGTGCGATGTTCCTGCAGATGGGCAGAAAGCCTTCTGAAGCACAAATCAAACAGATTATGAAGTCAGTGAATCAATATAAATAATCTACTTTGTAAGCCGATAAAAAATACCGATGCAAATGAGCATCGGTTTTTTTTCTTTTATCAGATGTTAAAAAAGAAGTGTAGAAAGAGAAATCAGATAGTAATCAGTCAACGACTTTGACCTCCTTGACACCTTCAACCTCTTCACAAAGAATCATTTCGACTCCTTCCTTGATCGTGTCGTCCTGCATCAAACAGTCATTGCACGCACCAAGCATTCTTACATTCACACAGCCGTTATCATAGGATACAAATTCCACATCTCCGCCGTCTCTTTGAATATACGGGCGAATCTTATCCAAAACTTTTTTTATTTCATTGATTTTTGTCTCCATAAATCCTCCTTTAATGTATGATCGGGTAAATCAGAAGGGCTATGATCAGTCCCAATCCGATTCCGCCGATAACTTCAATCAGCTTATGTCCCAAAACTGTTTTGATTTTTTCATGATAGATCGGATTATCAAATGTCGTATGATTGATTTTTTCAAGATCGGAAACTAATTGCTTAGTCAACTGGATATTTTTGCCGGCATAATAACGAACATTCACGGCATCATAAATCACAATAATCGAAAAAATCAGTGAAATCGCAAAGTAGGTGGATTCAATTCCCTGCTGCAGGGCGATTGCCGTTGAAAGGGCCGTTACCGTAGAGGAATGAGAGCTCGGAAAGCCGCCGCTTGCGATCGTTTGATGAATATCAAAGCGCTTTGTTTTACGATATAAAAAGTAGGGCTTTAATACCTGTGCCAATAAATTAGCGAGAATAGCTGCCGTTATCGGATATATATTTTCCATTGTAGTTTACCTCACAAGAATATTTTTTTCATTGTACAGCATAATTATAACACAAATATGGCTGTCATATGATATAATAATCATAAGAAGGCAGGTGAAATCATGCCGATTCGTGTTGGTGATATCGTAAAAGGGATGATTACCGGTATTCAGCCTTACGGAGCTTTCGTATCATTGGACAACGGATTTAAGGGACTGATACATATTTCCGAAATCAGTGAGCGCTATGTGCGCGATATCCGATCCTTTGTACATATGAATGATCGGGTAAGCGTCAAGGTATTGGATATCAGCGATATGGAGCATATCAAGCTGTCGCTAAAGGCTGTCGCTCCCAATAAACAGCGGTTTCAATTTATTAAGCATGCAGGTGTTCAGCCATTGCCGGATTCCGTTATCGGCTTTTCATCATTGGCCGTTCATTTGAATGATTGGATTGAAACAGCATATGAAAAAAAACAGGAGGAACTATCATGATTAAATTTGATGCAGGTCACGCATTTTTAAAGGAGTCAATCAAGGATTATCAAGCACAGGTAACTGCTTGTCATGAAGCATTGATGAATAAAAGCGGTAAGGGCAATGATTATGTCGGTTGGGTAGAATGGCCGAATACTTATGATAAGGACGAATTTGCGCGTATCAAGGCTTGTGCGAAGCGGATGCGTGAACAGTGCGAGGTATTTATCGTCTGCGGCATCGGCGGCTCTTATTTGGGGGCACGTGCTGCAATCGAAATGCTGAACGGATTATACGGAAAGAAAGAGCCGGAAATCATCTTTATGGGCAATACCTTTTCATCTACCTATATTGCGCAGGTGATGGACTATATCAAGGATAAAGAGGTTTGTGTGAATGTAATCTCTAAGTCGGGAACAACAACTGAGACCTCAGTGGCATTTCGCTTGTTGAAGCAGTTCATGGAACAAAAGTACGGTGTGAAGGGAAGTGCCGAGCGTATTGTCGCTACAACGGATAAGGCGCGCGGAACGCTGAAGGCCCTGGCGGATACGAAGGGCTATGAGACCTTTGTGATTCCTGATGATATCGGCGGTCGTTTCTCTGTCATCACACCGGTCGGCTTATTGCCGATTGCGGTTGCGGGGATTGATATTGATGCGATCATGACCGGCTTACAGGAGGCGTGTCATGATATGGCTTCCGCAGATTTAGATAAGAATCCTGCCTATCAATATGCGGTATGTCGTCGTATTTTACAGAATGCCGATAAAAACGTCGAAATGCTTGTGACTTATGAGCCAAGCATGACAATGGTTGCCGAATGGTGGAAGCAACTGTTCGGAGAAAGTGAAGGAAAAGAGGAAAAGGGAATCCTGCCTTGCAGCGCAGCCTTCTCCACTGATTTACATTCCTTGGGTCAATTTATCCAAGAGGGAAAAAAGGTGCTGTTTGAAACATTGCTTTTATGTGAGAAGCCGTTAGTCGACATGGAATTTCCGACTGATGATGAAAATGCCGATCAAATGAATTATCTTGCCGGTAAATCATTAGATTGGGTCAATAAGATGGCTTGTCAGGGAACACTGGAAGCACATGAGGAAAGCGGACATGTGGCGAATCTTATGATTACGATTCCCGATATGAGCGCCAAATCCTTTGGCTATATGTGCTATTTCTTCTTCCGAGCATGTGCCATGACATGTTACTTACTGGATATCAATCCGTTCAATCAGCCGGGCGTTGAGGTATATAAGAAGAATATGTTCCGTCTGCTCGGTAAGCAATAATTTTAAGGATTTGGATAAACAAAGAAAAACACCTGTTTATTGCCGTATCTCTTCAAGCGGCAATTCAACCGGTGTTTTTTTATGCATTCGGTTTAATTGTTTTTTACTTCAATTTGATTTTTTAATCCTTCACTGATTACCAGGCGATAGCTGTCGCTTTTTTCATATGAAACAGAGTCGGGAAGCGATGTCGTATCATCGAATACCCAAACTGCTTCCGCCTCGATTCCTTCCTTTTTCAACTGCTGAAGCAATTGATTGCCCTCCTCATAAGAAAGCGTAAACAATGTTGTTGATAAAATATCGGCGATGCCTGAATCCTTGGTAACGACTGTTAATGAGCGCATATGTGTTGCCGGCATCAGCGTATGAGGATCGATGATATGATGATACATCTTGCCTTTATATTCATATGCCCGCTGATAATCGCCGCTTGTGACAAACGATTGGTTCTTATCGATTTTCACTGTCGCTAAGGAAGAACTGACTTCGTTGGAAGGAAGCTGAATTCCGACGCTCCATGCGTCTGCATCGGGTTTATTACCGATAATGCGTACATTTCCTCCGGCATTGATAATCGCATGCTTCAATCCTTGTTTTTCCAGTTGCTTTGCGCACAGCTCGGTGGCATAGCCCTTGGCCGCACTGCCTAAATCAAGTGAGGCTTTGGGATCATTGATATAAACGGTCTGTGCCTTTGGATCGATTTCGATTTTATCCCATCCTGTGTGCTTCTTGGCTTCGTCCAGTTCTTTTTTGCTTGGAATTGCGGCCTTACCGCCTGAAGTCGCAGCTTCTCGATATTGATGCCATATTTCAAGTACGGCACCGAAGGTTACATCATATTGTCCGTTACTGATTTCACTGTATTTTTTTGTTTCTGATAACAGCTCAATCAATTCACTGTCTACCTTGACCGGTGCTTTTCCCGCTTGGTCATTGATTGTTTTAATGTTATTTATGCCGTCATATGTATGATAGCGGTCAAACATCTTATTATAATATTGATACGTTTCGTTTACCTGCTTCAAATAAGCTTCATATGTTTCATCATCCTCTGTATAAGCCAAAAGCTGAATAAAGGTATCAAAGCCCGCATCTAAAATCTGTTCATTATGCTTACTGAGGCTTACTTCACTCTTACATGCGGTCAGTAAAAGCGCCGCTGTCAGTATCAGAAATATTTTTTTCATGTTATCACCGGCGTTATTATACCACAGAATCAGGTTTTGAGCATAGGAATCATGCAGTCTCATTTGATCAGCTGTTTTTTATTTAAGTTGCTTCTTTAGATGCAGATGTCTTACTGCTGCGGCTTTTCCCGGATAGAGCGGTATGTTTTTATGGAAAAAGCTGTATTTAAGGGGAGAATATCTAATGAATATCGGAAAAATATTAAATTTTGCTTTGTATCATTTATAGAAAATGCTATAATTAAACTAGTGTCAAAATCAGTGAAGCAGACACATAACGGAAAGGTAAGGTGAAAAGTGATGTCATTGTTATTAGGATCAATGCGTCATCATATACCGGGTTATAAGGAATTGACGTCCAAAAAAGCAATTTTGGAAGTTAATGCCGGACCGCAGGTGTTCATTCCCATGTTTGCCAGTCATTCAACACAGTTTGAAATATTGGTTCAAGAGGGAGATCACGTAAAAGTAGGAACGAAAATTGCCGTATGCAAGGATCGTATGGAAATTCCGATCTATTCGAGTGTATCGGGTACGGTAAAGGGTGTGCAGAAAATAATGCACATGTCTTTAAAGCCGTTGGATCATGTAGTGATTGAAAATGACGGGAAGATGGAGCGGGAACTGCCCTTCCAACCGTTAGATTATCAAACTGCGACTCGTGAGGAATTGATTTCTTTTATGAAGGAAGCCGGAATTATCGGACAAGGTGGTGCAGGCTTTCCTACCTATGTAAAATATCAAAGTGCTAAGGATATTAAAAAACTGATTATCGATGCGGCGGAATGTGAGCCGTATATCACTGCCGATCATATTGCGATGGAAAACCATTTGGATGAAATCCTTGTCGGTATTCTGGCAATGCGTAAAATGGCACAGGCAGAGGAAGCTGTCATCGCAATTAAAAAGACGCACACTGAAATGATTAAAAAGGTAGAGGCAGCGGTTGCCAATATCAACGGAGTCAGAGTGTTGGCAGTGCCTGATGTGTATCCGATCGGCTGGGAGCGCGCCCTTGTTCGCTATGTTATGAAAAAGGATTATCAGAAGCTTCCTTCCGAAGCAGGTGCGATTGTGAATAACGTATCTACCGCATATGCGTTTGCGAATGCATTATTGTATGGGGAACCGATTATTACTGCACTCATGACTGTCAGCGGTAATGCGGTAAAGGAACCGGTCAATGTACACTGTCCTGTCGGCGTACCGGCCGGTGAGCTGATCGAAGCCTGCGGCGGTTATACATGTGAAGATGTTAAACTGATTGCGGCAGGTGCAATGATGGGTAAGACGATCGTCAATGATAAGTTTGTTGCCGAGCGTCAAATGAATGCGATCACGGTATTAGCGACTAAAGCTTATGACAGTGTCGCTTGTATGCGCTGCGGTCAGTGCTGCGACGTGTGTCCGGTCGGTCTGCAGCCGGTTCGTATTGTACAGTCGGCTAAGGCTAAAAATCAGGCGATGATGGAAAAGCTTCATGCGATGGATTGCATCGAGTGCGGCTTATGTGCGTACATCTGCCCGTCACGCTTAGATGTTACCGAAAATGTCAGAAAAGCAAAACGCCAGCTTGCGATGGCGAAGAAATAAGGAGAGGACAATATGAAATTTACATTCAGTGTAAGCCCTAACCTGCGCCAGAAGCAAAGTACGAAGCGTATGATGTTAGAGCTGACGATTGCATTACTTATCGTATATGCATTTTCCTTATTCTATTATTTCAAAGAATTCGGAAGTGAATATGCGATTCAAGCATTATTGATGATGGCTACGGCACTGGGAGTTACGTTTGTGACCGAAATTGCCTGGGCATTATTTAAAAAAGAAAATCTGAAGAAGTATTTGGCTTCTTCGTTCGGATGGATCACCGCGATTATTTTGGTGTTGATGTGTCCGGTTGACACACAGCTTTATGCACTGGGAATGGCAACTTTCTTTGCGATTTTCGTCGGCAGAATCTTGTTCGGCGGTTTCGGTCAAAATATCTTCAATCCGGCAGCGGTCGGCTTTGCGATTATTTTTGCGAGCTTTGCCGGTTCTAAGGTAGCGGATGTCGCAACCGGTGCGACACCGATCTCGACAATGGCGACAGGCTATAATTGGCTGACGCTAAACGATACGATGATTTCAACGCTGCTTGATAAGTTCGACGGTCTGTGGAATTTATTCTTGGGCTGGTATCCGGGCGGCTTAGGTGAAACAAGTACATTATTGTTGCTGGTACTCGGAGCGATTCTAGCGATTCGCAAGGTCATTGACTGGCGTGTACCGCTCATTTACTTAGGCAGTATCTTTGTGTTATCATCCGCATTGGCTTTGTTCAGCGGTATGAGCAACTGGCTGTGGTATCCGATTTTCCATGTATGCACGGGCGGTGTAGCATTCGGTGCCGTATTCATGTTGAGTGATCCGGTAACATCTCCGGCGACCAAGCAGGGAAAATGTGTATTTGCACTCGGTGCCGGTATTATCACGGTATTGATTCGTGTATTGGCAAATGCGCCGGAAGGCTGCATGTATTCCATTTTAATTATGAATATGCTGACACCGGCAATCGATCAGGCGTTCTCCGGTAAGCAGCGCGCATTGATCAAGAAATCATGGATCAGCTTATCAGTGCTTAGTCTATTGGGATTAGGCTCGATGTATTTGGCAAATATGGCTATTACTCCGGCAGAACCTAAAAAGCCGGAAAAACCAAAAACAGAGATGATTGCGATGGGTGATGATTATGTGAATTCATTATCTGCGAAATTGGACGGATCTGTGAAAAACGCTGACGGCTCTACAACTTATCAGATTACGGCAGAGGGCTTTGCGGCAAAAGAAGGTCCGAATATGCCTGATTACGGACACCCGTTTGAACCGAATCAGTTTGAAATTACGATCGCAGCCGATAATAAAACAATTGTATCGGTGAATGTAACAGCGATGAATGATACTGAATATTTCGGTGACAAGATTCTGAATGCAAAATATTTGGATCAATTCAAGGGAAAAGACATTTCCGCATTGAATGAAGTGGAAAAGAATGATGTTGTTTCCGGAGCGACATTCTCCGTAAAATCCAGTATGCGTGCGCTTCTTGAAGTCAAGAAGGCATTGGGCTACTAGGGAGGTAAGCTATGAAAAAAGTATTGCATTTAACACTGTTTCTGGCTCTTGTAGCGGCAATTGCCGGCGGAGCGCTCGCATTGGCGAACAGCTTAACGGCTCCGATTGTTGCGGCTAATGCATTGGCGGCAGAAAAACAAAATCTTCAGTTGATCTTCCCGGATGCAGCGGATTCTGATTTTGAAGAGATCATTGTCAAGGACAGTGAAACAATCGAAAAGATTTTTAAGGTGAATAATCAGGGGATTGTCTTTAAACTTAAGGTCAGCGGCTATAAGGAAGGAACAAGTTTTATGGTTGCGCTTGATGACAGCGGCAAAATCTTAGATTATGTAGTAATTTCAAACGGTGATACACAAGGAATCGGAACTAAGGTTGCCGAGGATTCCTTTAAAGAAAAATTAGTCGGCAAGAATGCTGAAACCGATACCTTGGATACGATCAGCGGCGCTACGGTATCCTCAAAGCCGGTTGTGGAAGGCATTCAAGAGGCAGGCAAGTACCTGTCGGAAAATTTGAAGTAGGAGGGTGAACAATGAATCGTAAAGAAAATTTTACCGCCGGGTTCATCAGAGAAAATCCGGTATTCGGATTATACTTGGGATTATGTTCTACCTTAGCGATTACTACGACTTTGAATAATGCGATTGGTATGGGTGTTGCGGTAATTCTTGTATTGGTGATGAGCAATATTATCATCTCATGCTTGAGAAAGGTAACCCCGAGTGAAATTCGTATTCCTGTCTATATCGTAGTGATTGCGACATTGGTAAAGATCATCCAAATGTTGATTAAAGCATATGCACCGGCATTAGATTCTGCCTTAGGTGTATTTATTCCGTTAATTGTAGTAAACTGTATCATCTTAGGCCGTGCAGAGGCATTTGCGTCTAAAAACGGTGTATTTGATTCTGCGCTGGACGGTTTGGGAATGGGACTTGGCTATACGGTATCAATTATCGTGATGTCTGCACTTCGTCAGATCCTCGCAACCGGCATGTTGACCTTTGAAAATCCGTTTAATGTGGAACAGTCTATTTTCGCTTTCAGACTGATTCCCGAGGATTATGTCATCAGTATGTTCTCTCAGCCGGTCGGTGCGTTTATTACTTTCGCATTATTGGCAGGCGCTTTGGCAGCCTATAAAAATCATCAAACTGCCAAAGAGGAAAAAAAGGAAGCAGCCGCTAAGGCAGCTTTAAAGGAGGCGAAGTAAGCTATGGATTTAGGAAATTTATTCGTGATGTTTATCACCTTCACCTTAATTAATAACGTTATCTTAAATCAATTCTTAGGTATCTGTCCGTTTATGGGTGTATCTAAGAAAAGCAGCTCGGCAATCGGTATGGGAGCCGCTGTTACCTTTGTCATTGTGGCAGCCTCTCTTGTAACATATGCACTTTATTATGCGGTATTAGAGCCGCTTTCCTTACAATACATGGATTTGATTACCTTTATCTTGGTCATCGCATCCTTAGTACAGCTGGTAGAAATGATCATTAAAAAGCTGAGTCCGGCTCTGTATAAGGCACTGGGTGTTTATTTACCGTTGATTACGACAAACTGTGTTGTATTGAATGTTACGTTAAACAATATCAGCGAAGGTTATAACTTTGCGGAAATGCTGACATATGCGATTGCAATCCCGGTCGGCTTTACCTTGGTATTATATATTTTCTCCACCATTCGTGAACGCTTGGATATATGTAATGTTCCTAAGGCATTTGCCGGCAATCCGATCGCATTGATCGTAGCCGGTATCATGGCATTGGCATTCAGCGGTTTGGCAGGTCTTGTATAATGGCAGCCGTATTGTTCTTTGCCGTATTGGCAGGTATTTATGCATTGTTATATTATCTGAATCATAAAACACCACTGCCGGAAGGCTGTGAAAATATCAAAGCAGGCTGTGAGGGCTGTCATGATGCTTCCTGCGGAAATCATCCTTCACATGACCTGAGCGGAAAGGATGAGTGATTATGGAAGCAATCCTGATTGCGATCGTTATGATGCTGGTACTCGGCGCATTGTTAGGCTTGGGTCTCGGCGTTGCGGATCGTTATTTACAAGTAGAGGTCGATGAACGAATTGAAACCGTTACGGCAATGCTGCCGAATTATAACTGCGGAAGCTGCGGCTATGCCGGCTGCTCCGGTTTGGCGGAAGCACTTGTGAACGGTGAGGTCAGCGTGGTCGGAACCTGTCGTCCTTGTAAAGCGGATCAAAAGGAAAAGATCGCTGAATACTTGAATACGACACCGGGACCTGACGGAACGTGTGTCAAAGTAAAGGCTTAATGAAAATGCGGGAAACCGCATTTTTTTATGTTCTTTTGTTTGCTTTATAATTTAGGTAATGTAAACTAGTGAGTGGTTTTAAGAAACTCCGCTTTAAACTAGTAAGTG
>CANSQL010000037.1 GCA_947649125.1 uncultured Erysipelotrichaceae bacterium
TTATATTTTCAAACTTTTTCATAAAACTGCTTGACTTTTATATAGTTAGCTTTCTAGCCATTTATTTTAAGCAGATTCAATAAACCTTTTATTTTAATCCTAAAATTTGTTCGTTTTCTCGATACTGCAGCAACGCACGCAGGATATAAAAATCCTCAGGTGTCGTTACTTTTATATTACCACGATTTCCTTCTACTATGTAAATATCATGTCCTAAATTCCTAAGTAAGTTACAAGAATCCGCAATATCTGTATATTCAGGATTAATTTCTCTCATTTCTTTGTGGGCCTTCACGATTTCACCTAAATAAAAGCTCTGGGGTGCCTGTGCCGTAAACATTTCTTTTTTTAACGGCATATCCTCAACCAATTTACCGCCCTTGCTTAAAATCGGAGTTTCAATAAACGAGGTACAAGTTACCGCACTGCCGTGCTCCTTGACACATTCGATATTTTTACGAATTACTTCCTCACTTACAAACGGCCGAACACCGTCATGAATCAGTACAACGGAATTTTCATCATTATCCTCATAGGCTGCGCATAATGCACGATAGATTGAATCCTGCCCGTTTGCACCGCCTTCCACGATGCGACAAACCTTAGAAATCGCAAATCTTACCGTCAGATCCTTTAAGGTGTCCATATAATCTTTTTTGCATGATATATATATCTTATCAATATTGGGACTTCGCTGAAAATTATCCAGTGTATGGATAATGATCGGTTTACCATTGATTTCCAGAAACTGCTTCGGCATTCCTGCTCCCATACGAACACCGCTTCCTCCCGCAAAAATAATCGCTATATTCATAAGCTCACTCCTTTAAATACTTCATTATTCTTATTATACCGTTTTTTTAGCATAAAGTCTTTATTTTTTTCTTAATTTATCATGATCGATCATTTCTTGATAATTCATTATCTCCCGATAAATTCTTTCACAGTTATTATGATCACTGTGTTCATAGAAATTATCGGCACGCTTTCGATATTCATCCTTCATCACACAGCCATGCTTCATATAATCACACAATGTATCAACTAACTGTTGTGACTTTGTACATATTTCTCCAAAGCCCATTGTATCATAGAAGAAAATGCCGTCATCATAATGCGGAGGCAATTCCTCAGGATGAAAATAAACGATCGGCTTTCTCATGTATGCAAAGTCAAACTGTACACCGGAATAATCGGTAACCATTAAAGAGGACTCCGTCAAAATCTTCTCATAGCTTAAATCCCCCACCGAAGGTATTACCTCTAATTCAGAATTCGGAGTAAAGTCGTCTAACTGCGAGCTTAAAATCGGATGCAGTAAAAACTTTATCTTATAACCACACGCCTTCGCACAGGCTATCAGCTTCTCATCATTGATGAGATTATTATATACATGAAAGTAAGTTGTATGCTTAAATTCAGGATTATAGCCGCGTTGCTCCCCTTCACTTGTCGTTACCGGCAGTGCGTTATACATACGCCAAGTAGGAGAGAGCAGAATCTGCTTTTTATCATTGTTTTTTAAGCCGTCATATCGCCCGATTCCTGTCAGCTTTAGGGCATGAAAACCTTCATAGCCATATGCGTGCTTCGAAAGGTTTTCATATTCAAAACGACTTGCCAAGAAATACATCATCGTATTATCGATAATTCGTCTTTGTGCGATTGCACACTTTTGAACAGATAAGCCATGTTGTAAACACATAGAACCGAAATTGCATAAACCTCTTATGTATTTTGATGTCTTTTTTGTATAACCGTTAAACGGAAACAGATGTGAATTTGTGATTAAAACAATGTCCGCATTCACAAAAACAAGCTTATGTAAAAGACTTCCGTTTTTTAACGGTTTATAACCGTCTTTTACCAAATTCCTATAATCACTTGTATCTGAGTTAATCAAGTAATATTTTGTAACTCCGTCATTGAAATCAGCACAATAGCGATATAGATATTCACAGCTGTCACCGCCCTTATACAGCTTATCCAGCATCAACCATATTTTTTTCCGTTTAAAATAAGGGTGTGTAATCCAATACAGCCATCGAAACAACAATGCTTTAAAATCATTTTTCTTATGATTTTTGATTAGATTCAGTTGAAGCTTTACTTCTCTAATTAAAACCTTTATACCGGTTGCCGGCTTGATATTGATTCCGTTATCTGCATGATGACAAAAATAATTATTAAATCGCCAATAGGAATATCGAGGTGATTTTGAAAGCTTGGCCCAATGATTCGCAAATGATATCTTCATTTGAAATTCTTCACCGTTTATTCCGGCATAGAAAGTAATTCGCTGAAGCTGTTTCTTATCATTCAACGGTAACCTTAAATGATAGGTCAATCTGCGATAACTCGGTACACCGAAATATTTAGTCAGCGAATATGCGTCAGTGTCTTCAACGATATATTTCTTGCCGTTGAATTTCGCATAAAACTGCACATCACCATATTGAAAGATATTTATCAAGGAGCCGTCAATCCAAATATTGCCGTCAACATAGTTCATCATATTGATGGAAAAACGATGCATCGACAATGCAGAAATCAAATTGCCTTTAAAAAGCATCTGTAAATCTCTGCCTTCCTCTCCCTCACAACCTTCATAATCATAGTGTACATGATCCTTGCCGTATTTTAATCGAAGATACATACATCTTACCTCAGGATTTTTAGTAATATACGGTACCATATCTTGATTTAATAAGTAAAAATCATCAATACTTTGAAAAAGCGTTCCTACCAAAGCTAAATATTCATCCAGGTTATCACCCAGCAATACCTTTTTATTACGGTTGTCTTTGTTTGCCATCATTCTGCAGTTCATATAGTAAACACAATACAACTGCAGAAACGCCGGAATTTCGCCTTTTCTTTCTTTTGCATAATCAAGCAAAGGAAATATATAATCAACCAAGGAGTCCTTATACCACCGAGCATCATGAGACGGCACATGATATAAAATCTGATTTTCACGCGGAGCATAATATTGATATTCGGCTTTCGGTACCGCAATATATGTATTTTTATTAATTAACAGCTTCATTACCATATCACAGCCGGCTTCAAAAGGAAGTTTTTCATTAAAGCCGATTTCTGTAATATCAGAAGTTTTAAATACGCAGCAGTCCAGTGCAGTTGTAAGCATCTGATAGTCGCGATCCATATGATATACCATTTTATGCTCAATATAATTTTTACTTAAGATATGCTGAACTTGCTTATTTGTCATCAAAGGATTGATACAGAATGATTTACTGACCGCAAATGCTGCGTGATTGCTTTCCAGCGCCTGCAGCATACGTGCCATAAACTTTTTATTGATGCGATCATAAGAATTCATAAACATAACATAAGGAGTATCTACATATGTCAATGCGTAATTGGCTGCTTTTCCGAAATAACAATCTTCGCATATAAGCAACTCTACTTTTCCGTTAAATGAAGCAACTGCATTGTCAACAACAGAATTTTTTTCAGGTGCGACAACAATTGCCTTATACTTTTTGAAGGTCTGGCTTTGAATGCTGTGAAGTGTTTCTGCAAGGCCTTTTTCACCGTTATTTAAGGTTATTACGACTGTTAAGATTTCATTCATACACTTCACTCCTTCAATTCTTTTCATTCAGCAAAATACTGTTGATAACTAAATCAGCTGAAAGCATATCATGATTATCAAAGCTTTCCTTCAAGAAGAAATCAAGCTTATCATACGCATAAATTTCATTTTTAATCACATCAATCACTTCATCAAAGGTTTCACATACATTACCCGGTGCTTCCTCTAAAGTACGATGTACACCGCGAGTCAACTGATAAAAATCTTTATCAAAAGCGTAAAAAATCATCGGTTTGCGCTGCAAGGAAAACTCATAGATATTACTGGAAAAATCAGTTATTAAAATATCAGTTACGTAAAACATTTCATTGATATCACCGTAAGCTGAAACATCCTTAATATAGGTGCTGTAGGCTTGCGGTATATTTACCTTTTCAGTTATGAACGGATGCATTTTAAATAAGAAAGCATAATTTTCTTCCTCGCACAGCTTGGCAATGCTTTGCATATTTATTTTATCATAAGGATAGTAAGCATCCTTTTGTGTCGTTCCTCGATACGTCGGCGCGAACATAATTATTTTTCTTCCCTTTAAAGCAGGAAAATCGGTATAAAATTTATTCTTATAAGCTGTTATTTTATCAACATCCAAATAATTATCAAGACGAGGCAGGCCGGTCGCAATAAAGTGATCTTTGTCAATACCGAATACCTCTTCATAAACCGGAATCAACCCCTTACTGCCGACAAGTGCGTAATCATATTTTCGATGACAGGAATCCTTCGGCAATGGGGAGCCGGATTTTCCGAAGCGGGAATAACCTACAGATTTAAATCCTACTCCGGCATGCCATACTTGAATCAGCTTTGTTTTATCGCTTAACTCGATTGTTTTAAAAATCGGCACATAGTCGTCTACGAATATATAATCCTGCTTAGCGATCAGCCATAAGAGTCTGGACCAAGTAAAAAATGTTTTCAGTTTGCTTTGCTGCAGTGTTTTTGAAAAAGAATAACTGATGATAAATTCCTTATCAAGCTCTCTTTCCTTCATTCGATCATCAATTGCCTTTAAGTTGCCGCTGATCGGAACACGTGTTTCTGACATAAACAAAATATGCTTTCCGTCATTGCTTCGAATTGCATTTAACAATCTATACAACATACGAATACTCGCTTTTACGATGATGAACAAAAGCTTACGAATTGCCTGTTTGAATGATTTAGATTCCAATCGTATATCCTTTTTATCAGGACGATCGTTTCGCTTCATATAGGTCGTGAACATACATAACAGTAAATCTGCATCTTCGCATTGAATTGATTTATCTGAATGCATCTGCTCAATCTTTGTTTCCAAGGACTGTTTATCAGTTATTTGAAAATTCACTACATAAGCATAGCATTCCGCTCCGTAGCGATACACCTTATCCAAATGCTCCAACTGATAGCCGCATTCTGCACTAACAGCCAGATAGCTGCGAACACCGTTTTTATTATAGAATAAATACCATTTCCCGTTATCTAACAGTTTCGTTTCTTGAATATTTACAATATTGATTATCAATTCATTGTTCTTCTTATAAAGCGGATATGTATGTTTCAAGTCTGTAATAAAGAAGTCGTATTCAGTAATATCCTTAATATTAAAATCAATGATTAAATAGATGTTATTCCATACCATTTCATTGATTACTAACTTATCCATAACTTTATCCCGCCCCTTTCGCTGTCTTTAAAATAAAGCTTGCCATATTATCACTTGCATTGCCGTTGCGATAAACATAACGATTACAGAATTGCTGAAGTGCCTTCATATCATACTCACCTTGATGAATCGCAGCTGTGATTTCACTGGGATTTTTACTGATCAGACCCGGTAATTCATGTTCATAATCGATTGCCAATCCACGTCCCTCACTGTATTTATACATATCAAAGTTATAAAAGTAAAGGGGAATATTTAACAGTGCTGCTTCATAAACAATACATGAATAATCACTGATTACGGCATCGGCAGAAAATAAAATATCAAAAGATGAGAATTCAGAAGCATAGTAAGCTTTGGAATTGGTCAGCTTGATTTTTGATAACGGATGAAGCTTTACGACCAAGATTTGATCGTCATACAACGCATCACATAAGGAATCCACAGCTGCCTGCATTTCATTTTCATCCTTGCGAAAGGTGGGACAATAAGCTATTATCTTGTGATGCTCCCATTCAGGGTAACGATCAAATATTTCATTTCTTTTCAATTCTCGATAATGTTTATCTGTTAATAAATCAATCCTCGGCAACGGAAAAATACGAACGATGCTTTCATCACAATGAAAGCCTTTGGCCAAATCTCCTTGATAGGCTGGAGAACTGGCAAACACATAAGAATAGTTTTCATGCATATGCATCATTTTTGCTACATCTTTTTTGGTTCCCTCTGCAGTATCTAAAGCCGTATAGCCGAATTTTTTCATACTGCCGATCGAATGCCACATCTGAAATATGTTCAGTGATTTTCTGTGATGAAGCAATGAAATAACGATACAATAAGAATCTAATACAACAACCTCACTAGTGGCAATTTCTTTCATTTGCTTCAGCATATGAAAGGAATATTTTATCTTACTTGATAATTTCGATTGTATTCCTCCGTCCAATGTCCGACAAAGCAGTTCAATCTTAAGCGTTGGATCCTGGCGAGATAAAGCTTCCTTCAATAAAATAAAATCTACCGACGGCTGATTTGCTTGTCTGGAAATCATAACGACTTTATGCTTCACGGGCATCAGCTTCATAAAAAAGTAAATAAAGCGTAAACCCGCAATCACTACATTCATCAAAAGCTTCATTCAATCACTCCGTTTTCTAAATTCTTTCCACTAATTCTCTTAAACCATCGGGCATTTTCAGTGTAAAGTAAAATAATTTATTAACAACCCAAATCGTAGGAATCATTAAGATGTAAACAATAAAAGACGCAAGCAAAGCGCTTAATTGGCTCTCAAGAAAGAAAGGAAAAAATGCTTGCAGAACTCGTAATACCGGAAGATGAAAAACTAAAATAATAATTGTATTTTTCCCGATATAACTTAAAATTTTAGAACGCATGTTTAACCTGCTCATTATATAAAACAATGTAACAGATACAGTTAGCGATGATATCAATGTATAAACAAAATTTCTGTATAATTCGTTAGAGAAATCCACCTGTTTATTAATAATACTGAAGAATAAACCTACTAAAATCAAAAAGATAATCTTAAAATAAGTATATTCATAAAAGCACGCTTTAATGTAATCAAAGTTTTTCTTTACCAAATACCCACATCCATAAAAAAATTGAGCAACTAAAGCAACATCCAAATGGAACGGTGCATCCGCCACCTCTTTTCCGAGCGGCGCCATAACCCCCAATACACAAAGAACACTGGACATTAAAAATACTGACTTTTCATCCTGCAAAAAATGGTAAAGTGCATAGTATACGATTTCAGCTATAAGCAAAGTGGTTATGAACCAAGTCGCATTTGCCGGTGCACGTGCTATTGCACTATTTGAATATAAAATTCCAAATATCAATTCACTGATAGGATCATCCGCAACTATGCCGGTTTTAACATTGATATACCACAAAGGAATCACTAAAATATTGAGCATTATATAAGGATATGCCAGTTTTATAACCTTATCCTTGACACACTCGATTATACGCTCATATTTATCAGGGTTAAAGGTAAATCCTGAAATCATAAAGAATAAAGGCATATGAAATGAGTAAATAAATTTAAATAGCGTATGTTTTTTAAAGCTTAATAAAGAATGTCCCATCACTACTATATACATAGATATTGCCTTTAATTGATCTAACCATACTAAACGCATTGAATTTTTTGGCATTGCATTCTCCATATAAATCTCCTCAAATATTCAGTTTCTTTTCCTTTCATCTTTTGCTTAGATATTTATCACATTTTTCCATCTTTACCGTTTAGAAAACAAACGATCAAAAAAGCTTGTTTTTCTATCGGTAATTAAACGCTGCTCAAACTTTTCCTCCATGAGCTTTTTCTTATCCTTATCATTCATCGAATTATATTTATCAACATAATCGGAATAATGGTCGCAGACCGTATCAATATCTCCGAATTCCATCAGCTTACCGCCCTCGATCCACATTCCTGTCTTACAGAATTCCTTTACCTGAGGTAAAGAATGAGAAACAAAGAAAATAGTCTTTCCCTGTTCATCTCTTAATTTTTCCATTCTTCTCATGCATTTTTGCGCAAAGCCCTTATCACCTACCGACAAGGCTTCATCAACAATAAAGATTTCCGGATCAAGCGCCAACGATATTGAAAAACCGAGTCTTGACTTCATACCGCTGGAGTATTTCTTAACCGGTTGATACAGGAAGTCACCTAATTCGGCAAACTCAATCACATCATCTGTAATTTCTTTGATTCGCTTTTTAGACAAGCCCATAAGCGCACCCTTGACGTTGATATTTTCTAAACCGGTCAACTGTTGGTTTAATCCTGTGTTAATAGATATCAGTGCCTGCTCACCGCGTACGATCATATTCCCTTCATCAATGTCGGAAATACCGGATAAAATTATAGATAATGTTGATTTCCCGGAACCGTTCGTACCCAAAATACCGACTACATCACCTTTTTTTACTTTCACATTAATATCACGCAACGCATAAAAGCTTTTATTCGAGGAGTTTTTTTGTTCATCCTTTTTCTTTAGCTTATATATTTTTGAAACATGCTCAAGCTCTACCGCATATTCTTTTCCCATTGTATCACCTCCTAGATCAAATCGATAAACTTACGTTTGAATTTATACATAAGCATACATCCAAGTACAAATAATACAATTACAACAACCCAAAAATACAATCCCTGTACCGGATGATCGAGAAGCGTTTTACCGTAAAATACACAATCACGATAGCCGTTAATAATATAATGCACAGGATTAAGCTTCATAAGCCCGTTTAAAATATTATGAAACGGTACATTAGCATCAAAATGACAATCCCAAATAACAGGAGAAAAGTACATCAGCATTCGCATCAAAGAGGTAACCAGCTTTTTTACATCTCGCCAAAGCATTGTCAATACAGATAAAATCAATGATACGGCCTCAACAAAGACAAAAGCGCAGAAAGAATAATAGATTAAACCAAGCCAATGTATTGTAGGATAATATCCGCAAATAAACAAAGTTACGATTGCAATCAAAAGCATGCAGAGATGATTGAAAAATTCCTTTGCACATATTGTTGCAGGAAGAACGCTGACCGGAAACTTCATTTTTGTAATTACATTCGTTTTCGAAAATACCGCATTACAACCGTTTTGAATACAAGGTTGAATGAACCACCATGCAGAGTATCCTACAACCAGCCAAGGTAAATAGGAAACATTATCTATTGGTTTTTTATGCCACGCAATACCGAAAATCAACCAGTATGTTAAAACCTGAATCGCAGGTGATGCAAAATTCCAGAATAATCCAAATTTTGAATCTCTCATATCTGCAAGCAATTCGTATTTCGCTATACAAAATATGCGATATAGATTAGAGAAATTTTCTTTTAATACATAGCGTACACTTTTAAGCATCTACATAACTCCTTTTACGTTCTATTACATAAATCAGTTATATTATACTACAAACAGAACCGATAAACTATATTTTTCTGCTTTTATTTAGCCTGATTTCACAGTTGTGTTGGTTATACAAACGACTTCAAGGTATTGATTGCCGCCGATAACTTGATAAACAAAAAAAGCAACAGGCTTGACCCGTTACCTGAGCACCCTGCTGCCTTACAGAAAATTTGATTTTAATGCTTATAAATATTATAGAACGCCGATTTTCCCGGGAATACGGCAATTTCACCGAGTTCTTCCTCAATCCGCATCAACTGATTGTATTTTGCGATTCGATCTGTTCTTGACAAAGAACCGGTTTTAATCTGCCCGGCATTGAAAGCAACTGCGATATCAGCAATCGTTGTATCCTCTGTCTCACCGCTTCGATGAGATACAACGGCTGTATAGCCATGTTTCTTAGCCAGCTCCATCGCATCAAAGGTCTCTGTCAATGTACCGATTTGGTTGACCTTGATCAAGATTGAATTAGCGATATCCTTATCGATACCCTCCTGCAGGATTTCCGGATTTGTTACGAAAAGATCATCTCCGACCAACTGGATTTTCTTACCCAAACGATCGGTCAGCTTTTTCCAACCGTCCCAGTCACGCTCACCGAGGCCGTCCTCAATAGAAACAATCGGATATTTTTCAACAAGCTCCTCATACCATGCGATCATTTCATCAGTTGTTTTTACACCCTGACCTGATTTAGTCAATTCATAATTTCCTGTTTCAGTGTTATAGAATTCACTTGCGGCAACATCCATCGCAATGCAGATATCATCACCGGGCTTATATCCGGCTGCCTTGATGGCTTCCATAATACATTCCAACGGTTCCTCGTTGCTGCCAAGATTCGGAGCGAAGCCGCCCTCATCACCGACTGCAGTAACCTGTCCTTTGTCCTTCAATACCTTTTTTAAGGCATGGAAGGTTTCAGCACCCATTCTGATTGCTTCACGGATGGATTTCGCACCGATCGGCATGATCATAAACTCTTGGAAGTCAACCGAAGAATCTGCATGACTGCCGCCGTTCAATACATTCATCATCGGCACCGGTAATGTTTTCGCGTTCATACCGCCCAAATAACGATACAAAGGCAATTTATAATACTGCGCAGCTGCATGCGCTACGGCAAGTGAAATACCCAAAATTGCATTAGCACCGTATTTCGATTTATCCTTTGTGCCGTCAGCCTCAATCAAACGCTTATCAACCTCATTTTGATCAGTTACATCCAAGCCCGCAACAGCATCACATAAATACTGATTCACATTATGTACAGCTTTTAAAACACCCTTGCCCAAGTAACGCTCCTTATCACCGTCACGAAGCTCTAACGCTTCACGCTCACCGGTAGAAGCACCGCTGGGAACCATTGCACGCCCCACGATTCCAGAATCTGTTTCAATCTCAACCTCGATCGTTGGATTTCCGCGAGAATCCAGAATTTCACGTGCATGAATATCAACAATATATGGCATTTAAAATCCTCCTTCTGTAGTTTATGCCTACATAGCTAGTATAACACAGGTAACCATAAAAGTTAAGTAAGCTATCCTAATTTAGTAACACTTTTGTAAGCAAAATTCGACACGAAGCTGATTTAAATCCTTTACGATATGATCGGGATAGATATCTAAGCGCTCGCAATCCGCTTCCCCGTGAACCCCGCCGAGCACAAGAACAGTCTCCACACCGCATTGTTTTCCCAACAAAATATCTGTTTCCAAATTATCACCGACAAGCAGCACCTCATGCTTCTGCAGACCGACGCTCTCCAGTGCCTCTGTTAAAATCGGCGCATGCGGTTTCCCTATTTTAGGACTTTTTTGATTGCTTGCATACTCCATCATTGCCACCACACTGCCGTTTCCAAGCATAAAGCCGTCTTCCTGAGCCAAAACACGATCCTCATTCGTTCCGATCAATATCGCTCCGTTTTTCAGCGCATTTACCGCTTGTGAATATTTTTGATAATTTGCCTTTTGATCCAAGCCGACAAACACAAAATCAGGATTTTCATCATCAAACAAAAAGCCCTGTTCCAATAAAGCCTCTCTTAAACCTTCCTCACCGATCATAAAAACCTTACGCTGATCATAATTCTTACGTACATAAACAGCCGCAGCCATTGCGCTTGTAAAAAAATCATACTTTCTGATTCCGAGATACCCCATATTTTCCATATGCTCCGCATTTTGCTTGCGCGTTCGCTTTGAATTATTTGTCAAAAATAAATACCGCTGTTGATTTTCACGCAGGGCCTCCATCAACTCACGTCCGCCCTCCATCATTTTATTTCCGCGATACATCGTACCGTCTAAGTCTAAAAATAATGCTTTCATAGGATCACCCCTTTCTATAATTATACACTATTCATCGGATAAAACTACCAAATATTTCAAATTTTGAACAAAGAATTTGTTAAATGTGCAAAAGAGAAATGAAAAGTTCACTTTTTAGTGTTATATCCGCTAAAAATAGTCCTTCAACAATCAAAAAAAGCTGAAATCACAATGAGTTCAGCTTAATAATTTATAATTGAATCACCGACAAAACAGATTATCGCTTATAATGAGTTGACCGCAAAAGGTATTGAGAGACAACATATAAGCACTCCGATCAACAGCGCTTTTGACAACTATCCCCTCTGTATTCAAAATCATTTTAATAACGATGTCGGATCAACATAATCCATGCCCAATGCATCAGCAACCTTTTGATAGGTAATGTGTCCCTGATGTGTATTCAAGCCGCTTAAAAACAACGGATCATTCTTTAATGCCTCAACACCGTGTTCGGCTAATTTCATAATATAAGGCAAGGTTGCATTTGATAAAGCGGTAGTAGAGGTACGAGGCACTGCTCCCGGCATATTCGCAACCGCATAATGAGAGACACCGTAAACCTCATAGTAAGGATCATCATGTGTCGTTACACGATCGATCGTTTCAATACAGCCGCCTTGATCGACTGCGACATCTACGATCGCACTGCCCTTTTTCATTGTCTGTACCATATCGGCAGTTACCAGCTTCGGCGCCTTGGCTCCCGGTATCAATACGGCACCGATCACAAGATCGGCACTTTTCAGTGCTCTGCGTAAATTATATTCATTATTATATGCCGTATGAATCGTACCGCCGGAAATATCATCGATATAGCTCATACGATTCGCATTGATATCGAAAACCGTTACGATTGCGCCTAAACCGCACGCAATTTTAGCGGCATTCAATCCAACCGTACCGCCGCCGATAATCACTACCTCAGCAGGAAATACCCCGGGTACACCGCCTAATAAAAGCCCGCGTCCGTGATTGTTTTTCTGCAGCATCGTTGCGCCGATCTGTACCGCCATACGGCCCGCCACCTCACTCATCGGAGTCAATAACGGTAAAGAACCGCTTGCATCTCGTATCGTTTCATAAGCGATTGCCGTCGTTTTTGACTGTAACAGCGCATTCGCAAAATCAGCATTATTCGCTATATGCAGATACGTAAATACCATCTGGTCCTCACGCAAATAATGATATTCCTCACTTAAGTATTCCTTTACCTTAACGATTAAATCCGCATTCGCAAAGACCTCCTCTGCCTCACACAAAACGGCATTTACCTCTGCATACTCACGATCCTCAAAGCCGCTGCCCAAGCCTGCCCCCTTTTCCACATAGACCGTATGCCCTGCTTTTGTCAATGTATAAACACCTGCCGGTGTCATTGAAACACGATTTTCATTATTTTTTATTTCCTTTGGAATTCCGATTTTCATATCACTTCACTCCTATTCTTTGAGCTATTATAACACCTTTTCCGCCAATAACCAATGGACATTTACGGATATTTATAAAAGGACACAAGACTATGAACAATCAACTGTCACTGACAGTATATGCAGAGCTCCGATAAAAGCCTTCGCTTCTTCAACAAAAAAAGAAGCCTTTCTTAAGGAAAGACCTCAATCATCAATATTCTGTCTATCACGGTTATCATGATACCTTACCGAGCGAAGTGTTGCCTCGATCAGCTTCTCATATACCGGAAGCATCGTTTTTTCACTGACTGCCTGTTTAATTTCATCAAACGCAAACCAGGAAACACCGCTGTTTTCATCTTCCTTGATATAAAGCTGTGCTCTGTCATCTGCTTCACAAAGATAAGTCAGATTACAATGCAGATGCGAAGAAACATACTTATTATTCTTTCGATGTCCGTGTACCGGCAACAGATCAATCGCAATCGGTTCCTTCGTAAGCAGCGTTAAGGCCGTGAGCCCCGTTTCTTCTTTTCCCTCACTTAAGGCAACCGCTAAAGGATCGTCACTGCCGTCTAAATGTCCTCCGCACCAGCTCCATGAATCAAAAATGCGATGATACACCATCAAGGTTTTCGTACGTGTCTGATTCACGATCCAAGGGGATGCAGTAAAGTGAACTAACGTATTTTCTCGTGTTGTTACATCATCAAACAGCGTAATAATATTCAGCATCGCTTCTTTATCTTTCAGCTCTTGTTCATTTTGGCATGGATAGCTGTTGATGATTTGATATAGCTTATGATTCATTTTCTTTTTCTCCCGACAGTGCACCTAAAACAATATCTTTATAGACCTGAAATGCCGAAGCGATCGCATAGGTTTCCGTCAGCTCCTTGTGCGTACACCAGATGCCGTCTTTCTGTGGCACGTCTGAAAGCTGAATGAGCCAGCCCTGCATATGCCATTCCTTATGCGTAAAAATATGCTTTGTGTCAGGCAATTTCTGAATCGCTTGAATTTTCGCAAATCCGCTGCATTGTTTTATGATTTCCGCTTGCGTATAATAGCCTTCTGAGAAATCGAATTGATATAAATCAGCCAACAGGCCTTGCGCAGGACGCTTCGTTAAATGCACTTGATTTTGATGCATAAATATCAATACGGTATGTTCTTCCTTTGTGCGCTGCTTTTTCGCCCTTTTTATCGGCAGACGCATCGTATCATTTCGCTGATAGGCAATACATTCGCTTTGAATCGGACATTTATCACAATGGGGAGCACCGTTGGGAATACAAACCAGTGCACCGAGCTCCATAAGTGCCTGATTAAACGCATCACAGCGCTTTGGTACATAGGCTTGAATGATTGCCCTGAATTTATGTTTGACTGCTTCTGAGGTAATATCATCCTCAAGATAAAGAACACGGGCAAAAACGCGCATTACATTTCCGTCTACGGCACATACCGGGATTCGATAGGCAATAGAAGCAATCGCTCCTGCGGTGTATAACCCGATACCCGGCAGCTGTAATAGCTGAGCCGGATCGCTCGGCAGCTCTCCTTGATATCGCTCCATACAAAGCAATGCACATTTTTTCATATTGCGAGCACGATTATAATAGCCAAGACCCTCCCACAGCTTAATCAGTCGATCATCATCACATGCGGCCAATGCCGGAAGGGTCGGCAGCTCACTCATAAACCGATGAAAATACGGCTTTACCGCTTCCACTCTTGTTTGTTGAAGCATAATTTCACTGACCCATACCGCATACGGTGTAGGATCATCGCGCCACGGCAGACTGCGTTTGTTTGAATCATACCAAGCCAGCAGCTCATAAATCATTCTTTCTTTGTTATGTGTATATTCCATAATATTAGTATAGCATAATCGCCTTGCTTATCCAATCGGTTTACTTCAGCTTGCGTAAGCGCAACGCATTTGTGACAACGCTGACACTGGAGAAGGCCATGGCCGCTCCCGCAAATACCGGTGACAACAGCGGTCCGCCGAAGCAGTATAAAAGTCCTGCCGCTACCGGGATACCGAGTGAGTTATAGAAAAACGCCCAAAATAGGTTTTGTTTGATATTGCGAATTACTGCCTTTGATATACGAATACAGGTCAATACGTCTTGTAAGCTGTCCTTTACCAATACGACATCGGCACTTTCAACCGCGACATCACTGCCGCTGCCGATCGCAATACCGACATCACTTTGTGTCAGGGCTACCGCATCATTAATTCCGTCTCCGACCATTGCGACCTTTTTGCCCTGGCGCTGTAAACGCTCAATTTCTCGTGCCTTCCCATCCGGCAGTACCTGTGCGATCACATGCTCGATTCCGGCCTTTTTCGCAATCGCCTGTGCCGTTATCGCATGATCTCCGGTAATCATCACGGCATCGATTCCCTGTTGCTTAAGCTCAGTCACGACCTGTTTACTGTCTGCCTTTATTTCATCAGCCAATGCGATAATTCCCATCACCTGTTTTTCATCGCCGACCCAAACTACCGTTTTTCCTTCCTTTGAATATTGTTTTTCCTTTTCCTCATAGTCGTCTACGGAAAGTGCCTGTTGCTGCATCAAGGCACGATTGCCGATAAACAGCTTTTTTTCGCCGATAACACCGCTCATCCCCAAGCCGTTGAATGTGATCAAGTCTTGTGCCGTCAGCTTACTTACCTTTTGCCGTTCAGCCTCGTTAATCACTGCATCGGCGACCGGATGCTTACTGCCTGTCTCAACTGCCGCACAATAGGCCAACAGCTCCTCTTGTGCTGTCGATGTATCTATATCGGTTACCGTCAGTTTTCCTTTTGTCAAGGTTCCTGTTTTATCAAAAACGATCGTATCGATATGCGCGGCCTGCTCCAAAGCTTCACTGCTTTTCATCAAAACACCGAGCTGTGCCGAACGCCCCGTTCCGACCATGATTGCTGTCGGTGTGGCAAGTCCGAGCGCACAGGGGCATGCGATCACAAGCACGCTGACAAATACGGTAAGTGAAAATGCGATATCCTGCTGATACAGATACCAAGCTACAGCCGCAAGCAGCGCAATTGCCATCACCGTAGGCACAAATACGGCAGAGATACGATCGGCAATGCGCGCAATCGGTGCCTTTTTTCCCTGTGCGTTTTCGACCATCGTGATAATTTTGGCCAGCATCGTGTCCTGCGGCAGTGCCGTAACCTTCATTCGCAAACGTCCGTCTAAATTCATCGTACCGCCGATCAGCGTATCCCCTGCAGCTTTATCGATCGGAATACTTTCTCCCGTCAACATACTTTCATCGACCGCACCGCTGCCCTCAAGCACAAAGCCGTCAAGCGGTATATGATCCCCCGGTTTTACGATCAGTTCATCATCTAATGCGATTTCATCCAAAGCTACTGCTATTTCCTGCCCATTTTTCCACAATAACGCATTAGGTGCCTGTAAGGACATCAAAGCCGCAATCGCATCCGTTGTTTTGGCCTTTGATCTTGCCTCTAAATGCTTTCCGAACATAACCAATGCCACAACTACACCTGCCGATTCAAAATACAACCGATGTACGCTGTGTATATCTCCCTGTCCGATCATATATAAGGAATACAGAGAATACATATATGCACTTCCGGTTCCTACCGCCACCAGTGTATCCATATTGGCCGCACCATGAAACAAAGCCTTGATTCCGCGAGTAAAAAAGTGTCTGCCGAGCACCAGGATTGCGGTTGCCAAACCAAACTGAATCAATGCGAAAGAAAACGGATTTTTATTATAATGAATGATATCGGGAAGCGGCAGTTGGATATTTCCAAGCATATGCGACATTCCGATATATAATAGTATCAAAGCCAAAATCAGTGTAATATAAATTTGATAATTATGCTTCTCTTTTTCAATCGGCTGCTTTGCCTTTTCCTTTAATATTGCTTGAAAGCCGCTTTTTTCAATGCGCTGAATGATTTCTGCCAGCTTGATTTTTTTTGCATCGTATTCTACATGTGCACTGTTTGTCAAAAGATTCACTTCAATCAAGCTGACTCCTTCCAGCTTGGATACACTTCGCTCAATCGCTGCACTGCATGCCGCACAGTGCATTCCGTCAATGCTTAAATCGGCACTTTTTTCATGCGCCGGTTCACTTTCTTTCAATTCCGTCAAATGAAAGCCTGCCTTACTCAGCTTCTCATTATATAAGGAAAGCGATTGTTCAGACTCCGTACAAATCGTTACTTGATTCATCACCAGATTCACCTGTGCATTTTCTACCTCATCCAGCTTATTTAAAATACGCTCTACTCCTGCCGCACAGGCTGCACAGCTCATTCCCTCTACATGATATGTTTTTTCCTGTTTCTTTTCCATCATAGCACCTCTATTTCAATACCTTCGCTAATATTTGTTCAATTTCCTTCAGCTTTTCATCGGCTTCATTTTCATCACCCATTGCTGATTTTACACAGCTTTCTAAATGTCCGGTCAATATATGCAGATTTGCCTTTTTCAATAAAGCGCTGCTTGCCATAATCTGATTGGATATATCAATACAATAGCGCTCTTCCTCCAGCATATGAATAATACCGTCAATTTGACCTTTTACTGTCTTAAGATAACGTAAAGCATTCGCTCTTTCTTGATTCATAATACCCCTCTTTCACAACACCCCCCTGGGGTGTTTGCTTACAGTATAAATGAAATAAGGTCATCTGTCAAATACTTTGCCTTTCAATAACGATAACAGTCTGATTCAGGCAACAGACTCAGAAATTGATCCCTGCTTTATTTATTCTGTTTACTTTATTTATTATGTTTTCAAACAGCTTCCTTATAATCAATTTAAGAATGAAACTAAGGAAGCTCTCCATACTAAATATAACGAGGTGATATTATGAAAGACAGCTATTGGCTGCATAAGCATAAAGAAAAGTATTATCCGCAGTTGAAGGAAGATGTCAAGGTCCGCACATTGATTATCGGGGCAGGCTTGACCGGTTTAACGACTGCCTATTATTTATCACAGGCGACCGATGATTTCATAGTGATTGAGGCCGATCGAATCGGATACGGCACCAGCGGCAGAAACAGCGGCAAGGTAACGGTTCAGCATGGCTGCATTTATCAAAAGCTGATTAAAAAGCATGGTTTTGATGAAGCAAAGGCCTATTATGAGGCACAAAAGGAAGCATTGGAATCGATTGCTTCTATTATTGATGAGCTTCATATCTCCTGTAGTGCGATCAGAAAGGATGCGGTTTTATATACAAATGAGGAAACGCTGATTGCGCAGCTGCAGGATGAATATCAAGCCTATTTGGATATCGGTATTCCGGCAGAGTTTTTAGAAGCACAGCATACCGGGCCTTCATGGAGAGCAGCATTGTGTATCAAAGATCAGCTGAGTTACGATCCTTTTGCCTATTTGTTAGGTCTCAGTGATTATTTGGATCAAAAGGGTATTCGTATTTATGAGCATTCTCCTGCCTGTGAAGTGGAAAAGGACGGAAGCGGCTGGCGAGTTTCGGTCAATAATCACTATATTTATGCACAGAATATCGTTTCGGCAACTATGACACCGCTGTTGGACGGCTTCTCTTTTATCTATGCCAAAAGCTATCCGTCTGTTTCTCATATCGCTCTTACGGAATGTGAGCACTCGATATCGCAGCAAATGCTTTACAGCATTGATGATCCTATGTCCTCTTATCAGGATATCAACACCCATACCTTGTTATGCGGCGGGTATGAGCATCCGTGTGCCGTAATTGACAAGGAAGGCCTTGATGAATGGCTGTGCTCATTACAGAAAACATGGAAGTGTGAAACACCTCGCATCGTTTGGGACGCACAGGACTTGGTGTCCTTCGATCATCTGCCTTTTATCGGTTCCCTATCGAAGCGTTATCCTAACTTTTATATCGCCTGCGGCTTTTCAAAATGGGGCAACACCAATGCCAATGTGGCCGCAAAGCTGATTTGCGCTGAGCTGTTGCTACAGGAAAATCGTTATCAAAAGCTCTTTCAGCCCTCACGTATGAAACCGATGCTGCAGGCAAAATGCTTTCGTATGAATATGCAAACAGCAGTCAATTTTATTAGAAGTCAGTTTCCCGACGTATCCGGCTATGAACTGAACTGTCAGCCAAAGGAAGGCAAGGTCGTTACGATCGGCGGTAAGCTTTACGGTATGTATCGCGATGACTGCAACGAGCTGTATCTTGTGGATATTCGCTGTCCGCATTTAGGCTGTATCTGCAGCTTCAATGCAGTCGATCATACTTGGGACTGTCCTTGTCACGGCTCACGCTTCAGCTTTGACGGAAGCATAATAAAAGGACCGGCACAAAGTCCCTTATCGGAAATTGAATCTGACCGGGAAAATCATGTCGATCCTCATGAAATAATTCATAAAACAGAATAGCTTATGAGCGTAATTCCATTGTTTTTACTGTAGATATTGATGATACGCTGTTTGCTTTTACAAGCACCTTCCATACACCTAAGGATATCACAAAATCAATCGTGGAATGAATTAGCGTACCGATTCCTACCAAAGTAAAAATAGAGTATAAAAATCCTTGCGCATAATTCGCTTCAGGCAGCGCATGCGAGAAATACAGCGGCAATATGATGGTTACCTCACAAATCGCATGAAGTCCACCGATCATCAAAATAAACAAAAGACTTTTTTTACGGCTTTGAAACAACTCGGGGTCTTTTTTCAAATACCATGCGCCGAATGCCGCCCAAACGACATGGGATAATGCGCGCAGCACGACCGCAATCGGAAAACCGCCCAACAGAAAGCCAAGCGTTGTTCCTAAGGCAACGGTAATCGCTACAAACGGTGATACAAACATCGCAACGATAATCGCTACATGACTTGCCAAGGTAAAGCTTGCCGGCGGTATAACCAGCTTGATCGGCATAAACATCGGTATAACTACTCCGACCGCAATCAATAATGCGGATAATGCCATCGTATGAATTTTCTTTGTTGTACTCATGGATTAACCTCTCTTTACATGTGTCATGACATATGACTTGCTTATTATAAAAGGAATAAAAAACAATGTCAAGCTTTTGCCGGGCATTGTTTGTTTATTTATTACGTTTTGTCTTTAATACATCAAGAACAATATTTAAATCAGCACTCTTTGTCGCATCGGGATAATCCTTTTCAAAGCGCAGCAGCAGATTTCTTGATTCTGTTTCGCTGTTTCTTATTGAAGTATAAATTTTGTCAAAATCATCAGCATCGAGTGCATCTTTTATAAATTGCAGCGAATACTCGGAAAGCCTTGCCACCCTCCGTATAAATTGATTACCGCATGATTGATTTTATCCAAAGTAATCAGATTGCCGCATCTTTTGTGCTCAGCCAATATTCCGATAACATCAGAAAAATCATTTTTATATTTCCTACCGGAGCATAGCTTCATAGCGATCAAATATTCTGCGGAAACAGTACGAACAGTAAGAATTCGATAAAAGGTTTTATAATAAACAGAAAATTCATTGAGCTTTGGTGAATAGGAGACTGTTCGCATAAAATCGGAATTCAACCAACCATTCGGTAAATGAAACCTGTCCCCTACATGATTTATAGCGTCTTTCATCGAGGATGCCGCATGAATTACTGCATCAACATCCGCAGTCATCTCACGAAAGCCGTAATTTGATAATACTGCAGCACTTCCGACCAATATCAATTCGGCAGGCATCGCTCTTCCGTTCAGCCTTCTGAATTCCTTTGCCAATTCTTTCAAATAAGTATCCAGATTATCCTTTCAGAAGTTATTAAACGACATTCCTTATCTCACTTTCCACAATATTAAAGCGTAATAATTCAGGTATTGCTTCTTTTAAGGAATCTTGCAAAATTTCATCATTTCCGCTTACCTCAGCGAGTGTTAATATACCGGCAGGAAAAAGAACACTTTTTAATTTTGTTTTTCGTATTTCATCATATTGGGAACAAAGCGGAACCTCATTAATTCTGCTTACATAATCAAGCAGTCCAAGCAAGTATAAGCTTTCCGGATACCATTTTTTATTATAATAGTCGGATATCTCATCTTGTTTTAACTGATTTGCGATAAATTCAATATCCCCCAGTTCTTTTAACCTATGACATACATTGCTTTTAAATAACTCAAAATCCATTCGCTGTTCAAAACAAGGCGCTAACAGCTGTTCCACGGAAACATCGAAAACCTTGGCAATACGATAGACATGCTCCGCAGTACATCTTTTCAGCTGCGTTTTACCACTGCATATATCATTAATCGTTGTATAGGGTATACCGCTTTCTTTAGATAAACGATATTTCGTTATGCTTTTTTTATTCATTAAATCCGTTAAAAACATGAGGTATCACTCCTTTCTCATATTATATCGGTTTACCGTTATATGTCAATAGTATTTATCTGTATGTTTATCTGTATACAAAAAAATAAAATTCCTTGAATTATATCGGATTAGCTATTTCAAGGAACAGGGGTATATATTAGGTTGATAGGTCTTATTAAATAATGAAAAACAGATAAAGTAAGGGATAAAACAATTTACCCCTTCTCATACAAATATCCTTTATCTCTCAGGGCATCAAGAATTCTTTCATAGCACGCTTCATCATGTACACGAATCGTATGGAGATGAATTCCGTCAGTCAAGGATGATAAGGGCACGGCCTTTTTATCTGCCAGCTTATTAAAAAACTGATCGGCATCATAACGTGAATAAATATGCAGAGAGCCGCGCAGCTCTCCGTAAAGAGGATGCTCAACGATTACATCCAACAGTGCTCCGCCTAAATCAACGATCGTATAAATTTCATCGCTTAATTCTTCACTGCGATGACATACGGCAATCGTTTTCACTGTTTGATCATTATCTCTTTGTTCATAAAGATAACCTCTGGGAGTCGCAATGATATGACAGCCCTGTGCCCTTAACAGCGCAATATCTCCGACAATCAGCTGTCTTGAAACATGAAATTGTTTTGCCAATGCACTTGCACTGATCACTGCTTCACCTTGTTGAATCAGCTTTAAAATTGCATCGCGGCGCTGTTGTGAGTTCATAAGCTACATCCTTTCTTTTACTGCTATATCATATCAAAATTTATTGTTTGATACAATGAAAACTATGTCCATATTTCAGCTAATGCCGCAACTGCCTGAATAAGCGTATCCTCAGATACCGAGGCAAAAGACAGTGCAACGGCATTTCGTTCTGTACCCTGCACTAAAATACGCTGCTTTTTTGCGGCTTCCGTATAGTAGGAAATATCCTGTTTCTCTCCTAAATATAATAAAACCTGCAGATTACTTTCATCCAATAAATATGATTTATCGGGAAAATAAGCTTTCAGCAGCTTAATCATTAAACTGCTTTTTACCTCATAACGCTTGCGAAGCTGTCTGATCTGTTTTTCCATATGTCCGTCCATCAAATAATGCGCCAAGGTAAGCTGTTCAAGCTTTGATGCACTCGGATGATAGTTATGCTTCTTTTGATGATATCTTGTCATCATTTCCTGATTCAGCACCATAAAGCTCATTCGAATTGAGGGCAATAACAGCTTGGAAAAGGAACGCATATAGATGACATGACCGTCAGCATCAAAGCCCTGAATTGCCGGTCTGAGCTTTGTTTGATATCGAAGCTCTCCGTTATGATCGTCTTCTAATAAGATAATATTTTGTTCATTTACATAATCAAGCAAGGCTTTCCTGCGCTTGGAATGCAGCGGTCGCTTTTTTGTTCCGCAGGATGCACTGTTGATATACAGCATGCCCAATTCCTTTGACTTTATATCGGTGATACTGATGCCTTCCTCATCACTGTCCAAATAAATGATCGTAAAGCCGCAATCTGTAAATACTTGTTCTGCCTGTTTAAAACCGCTTTTTTCCATACCGATTATTTTGTTTCCTTCATACAGGGAACAAATCATATAAAGCAGTGATTGAAAATTGGCACCGACAACGATTTGATCTTCTTTGCATAATACTCCACGCATCGCATAGCTGTATTTTTGTATTGCTTTTCTCAGTAAAAATTCACCTTGTGAATCACCGTAAGAGGTCAGCCATGTATGATTCTGCAAAACAAGCTTGATATAATGTAACCAAACCGTTGTATCAAAGGCAGAGGCATCAATCGATGAGGTTCTTAAATCAATCATTGCTTCTTCACTTTGCGTAAGAACGTTCGTGTTCATAATTTCCTTTCTCAGCTCACTTTGCGTTTCATCGGCATCTACAAAATACCCGCGCTGCGGCTGTGCAATAATCAAGCCTTCCATAAGCAAGCGCTGATACGCATTTTCAATTGTGGTGCGACTGAGATTTAATTGCTTGGCGGCATTGCGGATGGATGGCAGCTGATCGCCTTTTTTCATCTTGCCCTGCAGGATATCTTGGCAT
>CANSQL010000038.1 GCA_947649125.1 uncultured Erysipelotrichaceae bacterium
TACGCCTTTGTGGACTTCCACCACAGAATACGGGCATGCCCGTCATACAAGAAAACACCGTTAGCAGTCTGCTGACGGTGTCTACATAGAAAAAACAATGCTATTAAGTTACTTTTGCTCAATATCTATTTCCTTTATTAGTTCATGCAATTCTGGACTGTCTTTTAAAAACTCGGTTTCTTCATCTGCGTTAATTGACTGAATAATAGCTTTTTGAAGTTTTGGTCCAAATGCTTTATCAATTTCTTTTGTTTGGATGTGTCGATATAATGGTGATTTGTTAATATCCCATTTTTTTGTGAGTGATTTTAACATAGGCAATAGTATCTTCAAAAATTTAATCCTGTTTTTTGTGGCTTCATAAAGCTGAGAATGTGCAACATAGGAATTATATTCCCACAAATCAAATACTTGAGCCGCCTGCTTATCAACATCAGCGATATACTCCGCATCGTCCATTCGTTCTTCTTTAAGTGCAATCTCCATTAAAGTCATTAACGCTGCGTGAATTTCATTTGTGGCAGATAATAGTTTTTCCTCTATCAGTTTCGCTGCCTTTTCTAAATCTCCTTGTGCAATATATATATTTGCCTGAGCCTGTTCTCTGTCCACAGGACTTTTCTTGGGGAGTGTATTGAGTATTTCCTGCGCTTGCTCATAATCTTGTTTTCCCATCAATTTAGAAATTAGACACGCTTGTGCTTGCTCTCTGATAGTTGCATCTTCACTTTGTGCTGCACGATAGTATAAAGATTCAATTTTTTCTCGATACATTTCATTTGACTTGTTTTTGCTACCATGAAGCATCAAGGCACCGTCTAACAGCATGGCTAAATTGCTCACCAGTAAATCGCAAGTAGGATATTCTTTTAACTTTTCAGTGGCAAGCAAATATCCTGCTTCAAAACCGTTTTTATCCATCGTTTCAGAAACTTCATTCATAAACAGTGCAACTTCTTTTTCTGACAAATCATCTTGAAAAGATAATAGCGTATTCAGGTCTGTATCGAGAAGTCGGGCAAGTGCTGGCAATAAAATTATATCGGGATATGAAGTTCCTTTTTCCCACTTATTTACAGCAGGTGCAGAAACCCCAAGGTAATTCGCAATCTGTTCTTGCGTAAAACCTTTCGCTAAGCGTCGCTCACGAATTATTTCATTGATTTTCATAATGCTATCTCCTTTACGAATTAACTTTTTCGTACCTATATTGTAGCATTAAGTACTTATATTTTCTATTTACCACTTATTAACTTTCGAGAAGAAATATTAACCGGTAATTAAGTTCTTATCATTCAAGCGGTGTTTCTGTTTGAGGAACAGAAACACCGCTATGATTTTATTGATAAATAATTTCGCTATTTACAACTTCCATTGCACGGTTGTGAATGTTATTCATCAACTGCACCCACAACATTTGATTTTCGACTTTGAGCTGTTCTGTCACTTTCTCTTTTGTAGCCATTTTCTTAACCAACCGACAAAGCATATTTTCAGCTTGTTCGTTGATGTCAGCAAGATAACTGTTCAAATTGCCACTTGTGAGCAGCGAAATATAAACTGTCCGTTTATGTTCCTGTAAATAGCGTTTGTGTCGCTGTCCCCATAAGCCGATAGGCTTGTATTCTTTTTCGGCTGGTAAAGTAAGACAAGGAATATAATAATCTCCTTGTAGTTCATACCAAAGACCATTGCTTTCATCATAAATGTACTTATCCATTAAAAAATCCTCCGTTATAATATATTCGCACATACATCACATTTCCCCGATTGCCACACTCTGTTATATCTTGTTATGAGATTTTCTTGCCCTTGATTTTGCCCTTATAAGCAATCAGGGAAAGAATAAACTTGTGTGAAATCATATAAAGGGATAAGGCGAACACATTGCGATAAATCCTTTATTTTCAAGGCTTTTGGAGGATTTTATTAACGCCCTATGAGTGGCAGTAACCACTTATAAAATCATAGTTTTCAAATTCCGATTTATCGGTTTGTGCTTAGAAAAAATTATACCATAGCCAATTACGAAAAACAATCTTCACTCTACACACGTTTTGACTATCCATACAATCATGAGACGAGTAGTATTTTTTCGTAAAGTTCGCGAAAATTCACAGGGCAAGGTTTAAACTGTCTATTCACGAAACTCTGCATTGTAAAGCTTTGTGTCATTAACTCAAAAATACACTTAACAAAATGCTTGAAACAATCAACAATACGTTATCAGGGTCAAAAAAACATTCAATTTGCTATTGTATTTTCGAACATAATAGCATATAATAACAGTGACACAGTAATAGCCTAAGAGTCACGGAAAAAGGGAGCCTGCTCGCTCCCTTTTTTTTACTATTCAAGACTTAGGCGTTACTTATTAAGTTTTCTTAATTCTTTGAGAATGAGTAACAGTGCCACAAGCACCAGAAACTCAGCGTACATGTTATATGTATCCTTTCTGAATTGTTGAAAACACAATAATCGCCTAAAAGTCTTGAATAAACCGCCATGTTATACCTATCGGTGGTTATTTGAGGCGGCATATGCCAAACCTCCTTTGCCGTCCTTCAACGGCCACCACATTATATCATAATAAAAGCGCATAAAACAGCTTTTTAAAAGCGTTTTTATAATTTAAGCGAATTAATTATAATCATTACATTCAAACATATACCCCCTACTGTTATACGTTGTGTTTTCCCGATACCCGAAAAAAACTTAAAAAATATCAATATTTCTCATTTATTATCATCTTACATGCCCTTATCCTATGATCAAAAGGAAAACAGCAGTCTTTCACCACTGCTGTCTTTTACGAATCAATTGCTTTTCACTCAATCCGACAAGTAAGCATCATTGATTGCCGTTTGAGCTCAATGCTTATTTGACACGCTTGTCTTTCGACAAATATTCAGATTGGGAAGTTTAATGCTGATACTACGCTTCTACTTGTCATCGCAGCAGTCATCATCGCAATTATGCTCATGATGATGCTTGCGATTGCAGCCTCTGTTGCAGCCGCAGTTATCATAATCAAAATCAAAGTCATAGATCGGACCGTACAATGAATCAAAATCATCGCAACAATCATGACGGCGATTGCGGCAATCACACTGATTCTGACGCTCACAGCGGCAGTTTCTCAGGCAATTACGATATTGCTCTACACAGCGATCCTCGCAATCCGGACGAGGACAAGGTCTTTGCGGACGGCATGGTTTCGGCGGACATGGTCTTGAAGGACATGTCGGAGGTGTACAAGGTCTCGGGCAGCGACTTTCCTGACAACGATAATGATTTCTGTCACAGCCGCAAGAGCTTGCTGAATTCACACGAATTCTCTCTCCTGCCATACAGGAATCAGATTGAGAAAAAGAACAGCCGCATGGTTTCGCATTACGCATAAAATAATTCCTCCTTTATGAGATACTTTCGATCTCAATGTATCGTATGCGTTTGCACATTATCCTTTATAGGCTAACCCATAGCTGCAGCTTATTTTAACGATTTTCTTAATCACTTTCCAGCATAGCCTTCATTGTATCAAGCGAGGTATAGGCATTGATTGAAAACCTCGGAATTCTATAAAAGTCATCGAAACGCTCGGCCTTGCGATTTTCATGATAGCCAAATGCCATTTTCACCCCATGTTCCTTCAAAATTGCTGCCATTTTCTCGTTATAATGTCCGTAAGGGTAAGCTACATAGGAACAATCAACAATTCGCTGTTGACGAATAAGATCCTCTTGAAGCTGTTCCTCAGATACAATATCAACCGCAAACTTACGATTCTTTCGATAATGCAGCTTATAGGTATGGGAATAATACTCCATGGTACTATCCTTCTTCCTGATATCATTCAAGCTTAAAAAAGAATCGGCCTTCTTTGGATTCGTCAGATTACTGCCGATCACAAAGGTTGCGCCATGATAACCGTATTCCTTTAAAATCGGTGATATCATTGCTTCAGAAGCCTTATAACCGTCATCAAAGGTCAATACAACGACCTTTTTCGGTTTTTCGATATTTCCGCATTTCCATTCGTAAAGCTGCTTCAGTGTCCATGCCTCATAACCCTGTTCACGCAAGTACGCAATCTTTTCACGAAAGGAGCTTTCACTGTCAACCCACATATTATAAGCATATTGCGACTGCTTCACTTTATCTGAAACCACATTATGAAAACCGAGAACCGCTATGTTATCGCTGTTCTCACTTCCTGTACTATGAAGTAAGGTGCCGAAAAGATAAACAACGATAGCTGTTATGATCAACAGCTGTTCCTTGCTTAGCTTATGCTTTCTGTTTTGAATGAAGCCTGTGATTATTTTCATCGCTATTATGGTAACACAATTTCCGTCAATAAAAAAGAGCCTCCCTTTGTGCTGATTGACTGCACTTCAACCGACTAAAAGTTTTACGAAATCCTAAGCAGTATTATGCTATAATACTGTCAGGAGATAATTCATATGGAAAAGAAGCCTTATATTTGTCCGAAATGCAGTAATCATCAATACAAAATCGAACGGTTATCCATGTTCCGCGGTAATATCGCAAGATTGTTCAATGTTAGCAACAAGCAGTTTCACGCAGTATGCTGTACGAAATGCGGTTATACGGAATTTTATCAACTTGATTCAGATATTCAGTTTGATTGTTTATACGACACTGACGAAAACGATCATAAATAATTTATTTCAAACATACAAAAACAGATACCGCATCGGATATCTGTTTTATTTTCTGTTACATTTGTATTAAAACCAACGATGAAATCCTACTGATTCGCAATTTCTAAAATATTCGGATAATACGTATAACGATCATCTACATATTGGAAAGAGCTGTAAGCAATCGATTTTGCCTTATTGAAATCGATATCCTTGTATACGGAAGCATATCGATAATAGATATAATCCTTGATCTGATTATCACGCAGGATATAACCGTACATTTCATCACCAAGCTGGTAATCACCGTGCTTGATATATAGATCCGCAACATCAATTTGAATTCGCTGCTGCTCACTTTGATAAAGGTCATTGAATTGCGATAATATCGCATAAGCAAAATTCTCATAGAATTTCACATCATCATACTGCCAACTCGGCAATAAATCATACGCCAATTCAAAGAAATGCTTGAAGTATTCATTGACATCGGCACCGATCGTATCACTCAATACTTCTGCATCAGTGATATTCTTACGCTGACCGATCATCAGCAGTTTTTCAGCAAGCTTGAATTCATCTAAATATTCAGCCGCATTTGCTTCTGCATCATCACCCATTTTAAAGCGCAGTGCCTTGGTAATTGCTTTCTTGTATTCTTTGAAATCAGCTGCCTTAATATCCATTGTTTCAGCTACCTTTTCTAAAGTAACCGCAACTAAATCCATATCATAGCCTAATTCCTTATAATCATAATGATTCTCTTTGATATGATTTCCTTCAATAATATTGCTTGCGAGCTTCTTTAAATCAGGCTCATCCAATAACAGACGATAATAATCCTCATACTCATATTGTACCTGCATCTTTTTCATATCGTTGATGCAGTCTGTTAAAGAACGTACTGCATATTGATCCAGCTTTTCCTGATCCGCTTTTTTTACCGTTGCTTTTTTTGCGGTCGGCTTGGTCGCTTTCGCTGTCTTTTTTTCTGCAGGTTTAGCTTCCTTCGTCTTTTTCGCTTCTTCCTTTTTCACATCGGTTGTTTTCGCAACAGCCTTTTTCACAGGTGCTTTTTCAGCCTTAACGTCTGCTTTTTTCTCAGCTGCTTTCACAGTCGGCTTCTTTGCCTTTTCAACAGCCTTTGCTTCCTTTGTTTTAACTGCTGCAGGCTTAGCGGTTTCCTTTTTCGCTGTTTTATCAGCTTTTGCGCTTGCCTTTTCCACCTTTGCTGCTTTCTCTGCTTTCACACTTGCCTTCGGTGCAGCTGTTGCTTCCTTTTTCACTGCCTTGCTTTCTGCTTTTTTTGCTTCCGCAGGCTTTTTAGCAGTATCCTTTACGGCTTTCGCTTCACTTTTTTCCGGCTTTTTTACTTCTTCCTTCACGGCAGACTTAAGCGCTTTATTATCCTTAACCGCTTCTTTCGCAGCTTCTTTTTTCACTGCAGCCTTCGCAGTTTTTGTTTCGATCGGCGTTACAGCCTCGGCAGCTTCCTTTACCGGCTGAACTGCCTTAGCCTCAACTACAGCAGTTTTAACATCCTTTTTCGCTTCTTGTTTCATCGCTTTTTTAGCATTCATCGCTTTTGTGCTCTTTTTACTCATTTTGTTCTCCTTTTCATCCTTATCATTTATAGAAAAAAATTCGATAGTCGCTTCTTGACAGAAACGCTTGACGTATTGTTTCATTCAACCTTTGAACATCTTTATTATAGCATATTTTCATAGGATAGGAAACTTTCTGTTGGTTAAGGCTGTGATAACACGCATGTTTTTTTGACAGAATTCAAGGCTTCATCGATATTTCATTCTCTATAAGCGTTTATTTACAGTAAACCGCGGTATAATAAAATTGTTTTTTTATCGTTTTCATGTATAATATACAGAGTGAAAAGAGATGATAGCGTGAATCGAAAATGTATGCTTATATACAATCCGCATGCCGGTAAGGGAAAAGTGAAAAGTGCTTTACACACAATAATTGAAGGCTTTTTTCAAAACGGTGATCTTGTCACATGCTTTCCTACGGCATATAAGGAACATGCCACAGAACTGCTGCAGACATACGGCAGTGAATTTGATTTAGTGATCTGCAGCGGCGGAGACGGCACATTAAATGAAGTCATCAACGGCTTATCGAAATTAAAGGAGCCCTTGCCGCTTGCCTATATTCCCAGCGGAACCGTTAATGATTTCGCAAACACACTGAATCTGTCGGCAAATCCGAAAAAAGCATTAGAGGCATTTGCGAAAAACAATACCTTTGCCTGTGATATTTGTTCCTTCAACGAACGCTGCTTCACCTATGTTGCGGCTTTCGGCGCATTTACCGAAGTATCCTATCGCACTCCTCAGGCAACTAAGAATCTGCTCGGCAGAGCTGCATATTTTTTAGAGAGCGTCAAACAATTGCCGAATATCACGACCTATCATATGCGTATCACGACTTCCGATCGAATCATTGATGATGATTTTGTGTTCGGAGCGATCACCAATGCACGCTCGATTGCCGGCTTCCAATCTGTCAACACGAAAAACGCACAGCTTGATGACGGTGAATTTGAAGTAATGCTGATTCGTATGCCGCAAAATCCGTTAGACCTTCAAATCATTATCACCGCATTATTAAAGCAGGAAATCAATGAGAAATTTATGGAATTCTTTACTGCACAATCGATATTGATTGAAAACGATCCTAATGCCCATTGGACATTGGACGGCGAAGAAGGCGGCAATCCCGAATTAATTGAAATCACAATTAAAAACAAGGCTGTTACATTTCTTGTATAAGCCTTGTTTTTTTATCCGTTGAAATTTACCTTATCAAATGCCGTTTTCTTTTGTTTCTTTTTTGTTAATTTTTGAAAGCCGTTATCCTTAGACTGCTCCTGCTTCTTTTTCACCTTTGCCAAAATCGCGGCACCTTTTCCTTGATTCATATTCTCACATCCTTAATACATTGTTTTTTAAGCATTATAATCCTATCATAATTAAAGTGAAAAATATAGGCTTAAAGCTGAAAATATTATTTCCGGGGTAATATTTCATTTAACAATTCATGATAATTTCTGTTTGATTACGGAAGCACTGCATACAAGTCTTTACTGATAATATCTGAAAGAGAAACAGCACCGACATTGCGTGAATCATAAGAATATTCACGATTATCACCCATGACGAACACTTCATTTTCACCGATTTGTATTTCTTCAAAATCTTCTGTTTTAACCGTATCACTCAGAAAGGTCTGCGGACATGGCTTATGATCGATATACAGGACGTTGTCTTTGATTGACAATGTTTCATTCGGCAAACCGATCACACGCTTTACCCATATATCACCGTTTTCTCTTTGAATCAATACGATATCAAAGCGATTCAAACCGAATACATGACGAAATGCGATATTGGAAAGACCGATGGTTCCTTCCTTCACTGCAGGATTCATGCTGGTTCCTTCTACATAAACCGGCATCAAGCATAAATGCGATAATAAATAAGAAAAGGTAAAGGCTTGAAGCATTACACCTGTATAAGGAAAAGCTGTTTTTATAAGCTGAAGTAATTTTCGTTTTTGCATAGAATCACCAAGAAAAGTATAATCGTTATTGATTGCATTCTCTGTCCTTTTTTGTCTGTTTTATTTTGTTAAATTTAATTCTGCTATTTGTTGTGCTATAATACATACAAAGGAGTTTGATGATTCATGCAGGAGGAAAGAAAAGCATTGATTGACGATGAAAGGCGTCATTTTCTGATATTTATAAAATGGTTGATAATCGCTGTTTTCTGCGGTATTGTAATCGGTTTTGTCGGAGTTTTATTTTCTTATTGCTTAAGCTATATGACCCAAACACGCTTGAGCTATCCGTTTATGATATGGCTGCTTCCGTTTGGCGGCTTATTGATCGTATGGCTGTATCGAATGAGCGGTGTAAGACAAAGCAAAGGGACGAATATGGTAATCAGCTCTGTGCGTTCTACCGAAAAGGTTCCGATGAAAATGGCACCGTTGATTTTTATCTCTACTGCCCTGACTCATCTTTTCGGCGGTTCGGCAGGTCGTGAGGGGGCTGCCTTACAATTAGGCGGCAGTATTGCGGCACAGATCGGCAGAGTGATTCAGCTTGATGAAAAGGATATGCACATTATTACGATGTGCGGTATGTCGGCAGCGTTTTCCGCATTGTTCGGTACACCGATAACGGCGGCAATTTTTCCTTTAGAGGTCATCAGCGTCGGCATCATGTATTATGCCGCACTTGTTCCCTGTGCCGTTGCATCCGTCATCGCATCATCGCTTGCGGCTTCACTGGGCTGTAAGGGTGAACATTTTATTCTGACAGAAGTACCGCAATTAGAGCTTGATATCGTATGGCGAGTGGTCATATTAGCTGTTTTATGTGCAATAACGGCACGCATTTTCTGCCATGTGCTTCATTATGTCAATGAGCTGTTCCGCATGTACTTCCGCAATCAATACCTGCGCATCTTCTGCGGCGGAAGCATGATCGTTTTACTGAGTCTTTTATTCGGACAGGAGTATTTGGGCGCCGGTATGGATGTAATTGAAAAAAGCATTGAGGGGCATGTGATATGGCAGGCATTTTTGTTGAAAATCATTTTTACTTCTGTCACGCTGGGCTGTGGCTTTAAGGGCGGAGAAATCGTACCGAGCTTCTTTATCGGTGCTGCCTTCGGTGCACTGATTGCTTCCCTGCTTCACATACCAATCGGCTTCGGTGCCGCTGTCGGTATGATCAGTGTTTTCTGCGGTGTAACGAATTGTCCGATTACTTCATTGTTGTTGAGCTTTGAGCTGTTCGGCTTTGTCGGTATTGCCTATTTTCTGTTGGCTGATACGATTGCATATATGCTGAGCGGTTATGAAAGTCTGTATCATGAACAGAAAATCATGTATTCTAAATTCTCACCGCGCTTTATCGATAAAAAGCAATAATCAAAAAAAGGAGGAATCCTCATGAAAATACAAGCATGCAGCATCGATGAAATTGATTTTAAGCCCTGCGACTACAGCGATACCTTGCGCGACAGTCTTTTACGCATGGGACAAGGCTTCCCGATTCATGTAAAGCTGAAGGATAACAAATACGTATGTATCGACGGACATAAGCGCTTGAGCGCAATCAGTGATCTATTAAAAAAAGACCCTGAGCATTCATTAAGGAATGTCAAAATCTTAGTTGTAAATAAAGCACGTACGGAAAGCGGAACGGCAAAGAATCATCATTAAAAGTCGTTACCGCTCCTGTATCACTTATCATAATTATATAAGCCATCAAAAAGCTGTTGTAACAGAATATGATTATCGTACATTCTTATCTTCTCAAAAAGAATATGAATTTTCTGTCGATGCTCAAAACAATTCATTACGACCAAGCAGGAAATCAATCAGATTACAATGAAAAATACCGTTATCATCATAAAAGCTGTGTGAAATATCCATGCGAATTATCATCTTTTTGAAAAAATCCTTTGTCAGCAACAAAGATGTAAGCTCAGAGTCAGCTTTTTTTTCTGTATCCATTTGGAATGCAGATTGAATATAGATTTTCTTATCCGCATCATTTACCACAAAATCAATTTCCTTTTGTTTATGTAAGCCGTTTGCCCGCTCATAAACAACCCCGACATCAATCGAATAACCAAGGCGCAAAAGCTCATTATAAATAATATTTTCCATGATGTGTCCCGGATCGTATTGGCGATAATTCAACCGTGCATTACGAAGTCCGATATCAACATAATAATATTTATTGGGGTAGCTGAAATAATTCTTTCCTTTTACATCATAACGCTTTGCCGTCGAAATCAAAAATGAATCAATCATATGCCTAATATAATTAGCGACCATTGTAGAATTAACATTTCCGCTTTTCATTGAATTTAAAGCATTCGCTATATTAGTAGGATTTGATAAAGAACTGATCTGCGAAGCCAAAAAATCTAAGATATCATTCAAGACATCTTCTCGCTCGATTCCGTTGCGCTCTACGATATCCTTTATATAAAGCTCATTGAATAAGGATGATAAATAAGCCTTCTTAGCCTTATCATCCTGCATGGTAAGTGTCCTCGGCATCCCGCCGTAAAGCATATAAGCATCTAATGCTTTTCGTTCATCCCCTCCTGTATAGGAATAAAACTCTGAAAAGGAGAAAGGAAATACATGGATTTGTACGGCACGGCCCCTGAATTGTGTGGCAATATCCTTTGACAGCCCTTTAGAGTTGCTTCCTGTCACATACACATCTAAATTCTTATACGCTTTCAGCTCATTCAGCATATCATAAATTGATATTTCGATATTGTCGTTTTCTTTATCAATAACCTTCATAGTAAGCTGTACTTCATCTATGAATAAATAAAATTGTTCCTCTTTGTGTTTATCAACAATCGATTCTACATATTCACATAAGGCAATTGGATTTCTAAACTTATAATTGCGTCTTTGATCCAATTCAATTTTAATAATGTGATTTTCAGCTACACCGATTGATAAAAGATATTCATAGAATAATTCAAAAAGCAATACGGATTTTCCGCAACGACGGATACCGGTAATGACCTTGATATCGCCGTTCCACATATTTTGAATAATTGAATTTAAGTAAAAATCTCTCTTTACCATCATCATTATCACCTCAAACTTGCGACTTTACGTCGCTACTTTCATGTATATTATACCGAAATCATCATCGGTTATCAAGGCTTAATAATAAAAATCACATAAAAGTTACGACATTTGCGACGCAACTTTCATGTGAAAGCTTCTGAATACTATTGCTTATTTAAAATATCGCTATGCTCCAACAGACAGACACATTCAACCGCATACGTTTGCGGGAACATATCCACCGGCTGTAACGTAACCGCATGATACCCATACTGCTTCAAACGCTCAATATCCCTTGCCTGTGTTGCGACATCACAAGATACATATACGATACGCTTCGCTTCCATTTCAGCAATGCTTGCCAGTACCTGTTCATCACAGCCTTTACGCGGCGGATCGACGATTACCACATCAATTTTCTGTTTGGCATCACTCAGCTCCTTCGCATAGGTTTTCGCATCAGCACAAATAAATTCGGCATTTTCAATATGATTGCGCTTCGCATTTTCCTTGGCGTTTTCGATTGCTTCCGGTATGATTTCAATACCGATCACTTTTTTGGCCTGCTTTGCCAAACATAAGCCGATCGTTCCTACACCGCAATAACAATCCAAAACCGTTTCATTCCCGCTCAGCTGCGCAAGCTCTGTAACAGCTCGATACAGCACCTCTGTTTGTTGCGGATTCACTTGATAAAATGATTTCATCGCGATTCGAAACGATAAATCAAAAATATGATCGCTGATAAACGGCTGTCCGTATAACAGTATTTCCTTATCGCCCAGTATCACATTATCACTTCGCTCATTGATATTCAACATAATGCTTTTGATCTGCGGTATTTGTTCACACAAAACAGTGACAAGCGGCTGCCAATCCGTTTCATGCTCGTTTGCGGTGATAAAAACAACCATGACCTCATCACTGCTTCTTGCGTATTTTATCAACAGATGACGAAGGCCTTGTAAATCATGCACCTCACGCAAATACTGCTTAACGATTTGATGCACCCGATTCATGATCGGATGCTGAATCAAGCACTGCTCCATATCCACCACGTCATTGGAATGGATACGATAAAAGCCGCTGATGATACGCTCCTGCTTCATTTGAAAAGGAATCTGTGCTTTATTTCGATAATACCAGCCGTTGTCCATCATCGCCACATCATTCACAGGAGTCGATATCTGCGCAATCCGTCTCATTACACCCTCAACCTGTTTCTTTTTGAAGTAAGCCTGATGTGTACAGGACATATGCTGAAGCTGACATCCGCCGCATTTTCCCGCTAACGGGCATAACGGCTCAACTCGCTCCTCGCTTTGTCTCAACAAGCGTTTGATTTTTCCGTAGCCGTAATGCTTTTTTACCATTGTTACAATAATTTCTGCTTCCTCATTGAAAAGCATATGCTTCACAAATAACGGAAAGCCGTCAACACGCACGACACCGTGACCGTTATATGTATAGTTTTCACAAACACCTGTAATCACATCATTCTTTTTCATACTGCCTCCGAGAAAAAGGGCTATTCGCCCTCTGTCTTTCCTTTATTATCATTTGTCGGCGGATTCGATGTATCCGGATTTAAAATTTCCTCTGCGCTCTGTTTATCCTTCGGTGAACTCAACACATCATCGACAGGCTTTTCCGCCGAGGAATTCTTCACTCTGCTTAAATGAATCTGACCCTTCTTATCTTCCTCTTTTTCGGGAATATAGTTATAAGCACTGATTTCTAAATCATACATTTTAACGACCTTATCACCGTTTTCTTTATTTGTAAAATAGGTTTTGACCGGAAGCTTTTCATCCACCTTTTTATATGTATCGGTAATCAGCTTCTTAATGGCTTTTTGACTTAAATCATCCTTCGCATTAATGTTGATTCTTAATGTAGCTGATTTTAAATTGATTTCTATTGCTTCCGCACCGTCAAGCTTTAAGCTTGATTCCAATGCATTTAAATCTTCCTCGGTAATTTTCGGATCCAATGCGTTTTTAAAGCGTGTTCCTTCTACCGGTGTAGAGGAGCTTTCTCTTGAACCGATGAAAATATACATCAGAATAAGACAAGGAATCGCAATAATGATAATTGTGACCCATAATAAATAATTCGGCTTTTTGGGAGCGTCATTTTTATTCTTTACGGTTTTCTTGACCGCAGGCCTTGTTTTTTTCGATGTCGCTGTGCTTGACTTCACGGCTCTCGGCGCAGATGCTTTTTTAGGCTCAGAAGCTTTTACGGCTGTTTGCTTCACCTGATTGCTTTCCTTCGGCTGCGTCTTTGGTGTTTCCTTGTTCTGAGCCTTCGGCAGCGGCTTACGCTTAGATGCGCTTGGCTTTGGCTCACTGCTTTTCACAGCCTCTTTCTTACGCGCTTCATCGGCCCATTGCTTCATTTCTTTCATATCGCTTTCCCATTGATTGCTATCTTCACCGATCGCATGTCTTTTCTTTACTTCTTGTTCTTTCACGCTTATCAACTCCTGACAACCTCTGGTATCTATTTTACTAAATTATTGGCTGTTTGACTATAACTTTATGTGTTTTTTATTTGATTTTATGAAAAAAGCCGAGATACAGATACCCGGCTTTCAGAAAATATCGAATTCAGCTATTTTAAAATCGGCTTTAATGCTTTATAAACCATTACCGTTACAGCTGCCGCAATGAGTGCCTCAGCGATTCCGTTCGTAAATACAACGCCCATTAACACTGCTAAAAGGGCATCATAGGAAACACCGGTTGCCTGTGCATATGCTGCTCCGAAAAAGAGATAAATCATGCCGAGCACTAATACCGTATTGACGATTGCCCCGCCTAACGCTGATGCAATTACTCCTGCCGCTTCATTGACCTTGTGCTTTTGACAAAGGGCAAAAATACCGTAAGCTGTCAATCCGATACAAATACGCGGTACTATCGCAATGATCAAACTGGCATAATTTCCGCTGATTCCCCCGATCGTAATAAACGGGGAAAAACAGAAGGATGTAATACCGGGCGCAAAGGTCGCATTCCAAACACTGCACAATCCGAAAATCAAGCCGAGCGCAAGGCCGTACTTCCAGCCCATCGTCACTGCGGCAATAATCACCGGAATGTGCATCAAGGTAGCCGACAACGGCCCGATGCGTAAAAAGCCCAGCGGTGTAAACAACAGAATCAGTTCAACCGCCAAAAAAAAGGCAAACAGGGTTAAATCTTTCGTTTTCTTTGATCTCATAATTTCCTCCTACTTTCGCTCACACGGATGCGATGTGTCTTGAGATTGTGTAAATCGCTGATAACGACCGTAAATTCATGTCCTATAGATCACGATTTATTCTGTTATCAGTTTTTACAGCATGTTTATTATAAGCAGTAAAGACAAGAAACGCAAGCCTTATTAAGAAAGCTTTATTAATAACCGCTTCCTTAAGAAAGAAACTGTCATCTTTCATAAAACGAAATATCGACTTTACAAGCTATCCTTCAGATAGGAAAAGCGACAATCCGAGACTGCCGCTTCAATTCCATTCTTGATTTTATACTACACTGTGTACCCTACTTAGAACCGCTGTCGAATCATCTAAGCGCTGACGCTTGCGCAGCACCTCCATCAAGTCCTCAATCGAAGCCTTCGCATTATCTGTATTGCGCTCCTTCAGCCATTCATAAATTTCATCCATAAATATTCCGTCACTGATCATTAAATATTCATCCCCGTCCTGTAAATCGGCCACAAAGCAATCAGGCTCAATCGAAGAAACGATACCGACCGGCAAGGAGCTGCCGTTGACCTCATAAAGCTCATGGTTGCGAATCAGGAAGGTCGGGCATGCCGCTGATTTAAAGATATAGGCCTTTCCTGCCGCACAATCGAAGCAGACAACATCTAATGTCGCATAAGCATCGCTCTGCAGCAGCTTATTGATACATTTGATCGCATCTGCCTTAGGAATACCGCTGACAACCATACGCTGAAACAAATTCGTTATCAAGCGTGATGAGGTTGCCGCATGTTCACCGCTTCCCATACCGTCTGATATCATGGAAATCACCGTATTGCGATAGCGGAATACAGAGAATGTATCGCCGCAGCTTTCATACATATTTTTTTGTGCATCGGCATACGAATCAATTTGAAACGGCACTTGATTTTCCAAGGTTATCACATGAGCACCTCTGGTAAAGCGCTTGTGCTGAAGCTGTGTGATATTCAAATGCTCATGAGTCAAAACCTCTAACAGCGGAAGCAATGTCTGTTGAATCTCGTTTTTCTTAATATTGCGTATTTCTAATTCAATCGCAAGATGACCGTCCTCCTGCTGCTCCAGCTCCAATACATCAACCTCATATTGATAGCCCTCTAATGCCTTTAAAATACGCTGCTTCTGTGATTGTGTCGTATCAACCTTTTTTAAGGTATCGGCACAATACTTCAATGCCTTAGCCATATCCGAAAGCATTTGTGCTTCCACATCGGAAATTTGTTCATAATAATCAGATAATGCCGTAAAAATACCGGAGAAATGATTGATCTGTTTATTTAAGATATGAGAGGATGAGGATTCACTCGGCAACTGACGATGTCGTTCTCCGTGAAACGGCAGCTTTTTTTCATCATACAGAAATGAAGTCAGCGAACCGATTAAAAACAATGCCGTATTGGGTAGTGATAAATCAAACCACAATATCATCAGCAGCAAACCGCTGCACAATAAATATTTTTCCTGTTTCATCACGCAGATCCATGCCGCAGCCGCAATAATTTCAAGCGGCATGACAAGTGTCGGGGTGGAAACTGAAACAAGCCCCATTAACACGATCAACGGCAACGGCTCGCAAAAGAAGGCAGCCGTCAGCACCAATGCCGCAAACAGCCATTCCCCCAATACTCCCGAAATCCAGCTTGATGCCAACAGTGCCAGTGTGATAAAGAAAATGCCGTAAATCTGTGAAGTCAATATCAGCTTTTTTTGAACCCATTCGATTTCACGATGATCTATCATAGCTGATAAATATGTAAAAAAGGCAATACATAATACTCTTAAGTCCAAATGAAAGGCATACACACCGTAGGGAATGCTTAAACAGGCAGCAATCATCGGCAGACTGCGATAAACATTTTGATTAAATAAGCGCAAGCCGTGAATCACTAAAAAAAATATCGTCATGCCCAAGGCATAAAAATAAGTGGTAATCAAGCCGCATAAACAGGAACCGATCAATATACCGATACCGGCAATACGACACTCCTTTTCATCACGCATATAAAAATAAGCAAGATATAAAAAGGCAAATACATAAGCACATAGCCCGTCATAGCATCCGAGCAGAAAAGCACCGGTAAAGACCACTAATAAGCGGGGATGATAAAAGCTGTCGGTTTTTACCGAAGCGGATACTACTGTTTTTTCCATAATATCACCTCAGGCTATATTGTATGGAAAAGCGCTTGGATATTTTGTCATATTGTGCTTTCTCATTCATAAAAAACAAGGCTTCGTCATACACTGTCGGTTGAGTAAAAATTGTGAGGATAAAATCAGAAAATACACAGAGCACGATAAAATAACAGCGAGTGCTTGATTACAAATATTGACATAACCCTATTCTTTAAGGAAGCAGAAAACAGCTCTGTATTTGAAATTATAAAAGCTGTTTTATTTTGCAAAACAAACGATTAATAAGAGAAAAATGAAGCAAGTGTTGTTCCCTTTCTATATAAGTTCATGTATAATAAAACAAAATATATATTGTGTGAATTTTGAAAAGAAGGGTGTATTATGAATAAAGATTTAATCGGTAAAACATTGATTCTTTGCGGTGCTGCAGCCCTGTGCGGTTCACTGTTCTTATTAAAGGACAGCTTACTGCATGCCGAGGAACAAGGAAGTTCAATCAGTGCCACAAAAGATGCGACGCAATCCGTGTATGCGAATAATGAAACTTATCAACAAGACAACGGTATCATGCCTGCGGATATTCAGAATGTTACCTTAACGATCAATGAAGCGCAGGGAAATGAAATTCCGGATTTGATCGTAACCGTCAACGGAAATGAATATTCCTACGGAAGCAGTGATTTTGTCAATAATGTTTTGACCTTGAATATTGATGACAGCTATGATCAGATTATAGAGCTGAAGTCAGATCAGTATTATTTTGAACCGGCCTATCTTATGATCGATCATACCAATGTACAAGGCAACTATGATTTTCAAGCGTTTGCGGGCAAGGCGCCGGATGCGGCAGAGGGTGCTGCCGTCTTTGGAGCTGACGGTACACAAAAAGATGTGTTTGATAATGATGAAACGGTAACTGTTTCCATAGCATCGAAATTTCCGCTGTATCGCGTATATTATCAGATTGAAAACGATCCGTGGAAATCAAGCGATAACGATACCTTTACGGTAACTGCCCGTCAACAGGGGGCGCATGAGGTTTCGGTGGCTTATGATTTAGTTTATTTCTATCCCGATGTACAGGAGCCGAATAATGACAGCTTTCAGGAACCGAACGATCCAGAAAGAATTTCCGTAAAATTCGCGGCGGCTGACAACAGCGGCAACAATGACAGCGATGATTCAAATGATCCGACAGATACCGATCAAGAGGAAGAAAGCTTCATCGGTGAGGACGGCAACACCTATACCAAGGACGATATCAAACTGAGTGTTGAGGAAATGGATGAAGCCGATTATGAAAAATATCAGCGAGTGATTGCCTACTTCGATGAATTCAAAGATATTCCTGCGGCACAAATTACCTATTATCAAGCTGCATTATATGCACAGGATGTCAGAGTACAGCCAAACGCTATGTACGATTTATTACTTCCGTATCCGGGAAGCTCTTCCGCCGATAAGGAATTTGTTATTTACCAATTCAAGGACGGAAATACCGATCACGCAGCCCTATTAAACTATACGGCAGATGATGACGGACTTCATGTAAAGGTGGATAATGTTTCCGCATTTATCGTCGGTTGGAAAAATGCGGACAAGACAACGAATACACAAATCGACGAAAACAAAAAGGCAGAAACAAAAACCGATGATGATACAACTACTGAAAGTGGAGTGAATACGGGAGACGCTACAAATATCATTTTATGGATAGCTGTTCTATGCACATCCTATGTTGTTGTAATGAGTATCATCAGAAAAAAAGCTAAAACTTATCATCAGTAAGAAAAACGGCTGTTTTACGGCCTTTTTCTTTTTATCGGTAAGTGTATTTTCGCATCATAAATTTTTTAAAATAAAGGCAAAAGAAATGGTAAGCTTCACCGTATTTTTTTCACTTTCAAACTTTAAGAAAATGCAAAAATAGCGCTTAAAAAGTGCTTATTTTGCGGCTTTCCCATATTCCCTTTTCCCCTTGTGCAGTGTATAATAATATATATCTTATAAAGGAAGGGAAAGAGATTTATTATGAAAAAGCTTTATGTAAAAGTGGGATTCATTATTATTGGCTTGATAACTTTATCACTTGGATTTTACGGAGTAAATAATTTTGTTCGCGCAGAGGGGGACACTCAAGTCTTTAGAATTTATTTTCACGACGAACTGGATCAAATCCATGTGATGAATATGAGAATTGACGGCATGACTTTTCCGGTTTTTATTGATAACTCTATGAATAATGCAGGTCCGGTACAAGTACTTGCGAATGCAAATGCGATTACCATAGAATCTCAAATACCGGGTACCTTTCATTTAGAGTTCTTATCAAAGGATTATAACTTTCATCCGAATATCATAATATTAGACCCGGCAGACGCAGCAAACCCGATAGATATTAATGCAGATTATGATCCGAATCATTTGACGGAGCATATGGTACACATCAAAGACAGCGGCAATACGGAAAAAACATCGTTCGCAAATGATGAAACAGCAAAGGTTTCCTTTACATCAGCATATCCGAATTATGTCGTTTACTACAGTCTGCAGGATGAAGGTACATGGCAACAGGCAAACGGCAACAGTATTGATGTAACCGCAATTTCCGATCAGGCACATGACAGAGTGATTGAATATCGCTTTGCGGGCTATTATGATAATGAGCCGACTCCGACAATCGATGAGCTGCAGGATGCGCAATATTTAAAAACTGCAGTCGTGCATTTTGAGGCAGATGCGAACGGCAATCCTGATGATGATACTACAGGAGGCCAACCGCCCGTCAATCCCGGAAATGACGATAACGACCCTGATGATCCCGATAACACAGGCAATCCGAATCCGGATGATCCTAATGCAGATGATAACGATCCGACAAATCCAAATCCGGGTATAGATGATAATGATCCGGGTAACAACGATCCCGGCAATAATGAGCCTGATGACAATGACCCTGACGATACGGATCCCGATAATGATAACGATGATCCTGATAATGACAATAACGATACCGATCGTCCTAATAACGACGATGATGATACAGACCCTGATAACGATAACTTAACTCCCGATAATGCAAACGAGGGGGATGATACAGGCAATCCTGACAATGCGCCCGATGCTTCTAAGCCTGATAATTTGACCGGCGCAAATACCGGTGATTATACAAATGCCGTAATATGGATAATGGTAGGCGCTGTAGGTTATTTCTGTATCGTATATCCAATCAGAAAAAGAATGGGTGAACATAATAAATAAAGATGAAAAGGGGCTGTAACGCATAAGAAAGCAGCTCATAATAAAAAACCAGAGAAATTCATA
>CANSQL010000039.1 GCA_947649125.1 uncultured Erysipelotrichaceae bacterium
GTAATGCAATAGAATGATCTCATTGATCAACTAATGCGTTACAGCCTCTTTTTTTATTGCGTGAGAAGATTTTATTAGACTGTATACCAATTCATCCTCTTTTTAAAGTAAAATACTTTTGTCTTTCTTATAAGGCCTATAATTCCTTCACCGCTGCATACGGTAAATTTATCAATGAGTATACGACAAAAGAAAAGGATGTCCTCTTCGACAAAGAAGCGACATCCAGATAAACAGCTCACATCAATTATAAACGATGTGAGCGAGAAAAATGAAGGTTTCTTTGAAAAATGAATGAAGTTGTGAAAAAAGACACTCATAGCAAGTATCAAAGCGTAGAAAAAGCGTTACTTATCGTGGTAGTGTGTGCGACATTGAACAATTTTAAGTTCATTGCCGGATATCTTATATACGAGACGGTTTTTATCATCTATCCTGCGACTCCAATAGCCTTGCAAATTACCTTTTAAAGGCTCTGGTTTACCAATTCCTTGATTACCGTTGCGTTCAATATCTTTTATAAGAACATTGATACGCTTTAAGGTCTTCTTATCTTGGGATTGCCAGTAAAGGTAATCTTCCCATGCATATTCATCCCATGATTTAATCATCATCCGCCTCTATCAAATCATGAACCGTACCGCCGGAGGATTCCATACGTTTAATTGCGGTGTGCAATCGCATTTGATTTTCGGATGAATAAAATGGATCAGCACGTAATTCAAATGGAATACCATTATAGCGTACTACTTGTTTTAAAAACATTGTCGTAGCTGCGGATAGGGTAATGCCAAGTTCTGAAAAGACTGTTTCTGCTTGTTTCTTGAGGTTGTCATCGACACGAATATTTAAGTTTGCCATAAAAGCAACTCCTTTCTTTAAGGACATTATACGCCGAAATTCGTGCTATGTCAATACATTGTAATGACATAAGCTAGATGGGTTCTTTGAATACTAAATGAAGTTGTGCGAAAAAAGACACTCGAAAGAGTGCCGTAACGCAAATTTAAAGGGAACGAAGTTTAGCAACTAATGCTTCTTGCAATACTTGTGAGAAGTTAAGGCCTTTCTTGATGGCTTCTTCATTTAACCATTGTGGGATACTGAGCGTTTTCTTAACAGCTTTATTCTTATAAAGCTGCGCATACTTAATAGTGTCATATTCAATCAGTAAAACAATTTCATTAGGGAATTGTTTCATGATTTCTTGAATATTTGATGGCTGTGCGATAGAACGCTCATATATATCATCGCTTTGGTCAAGGAATAAGCCAAGTGCCTCTTTTGCAAGTTCCATTGATTCATCAATGGTTTCACCTTGAGAGAAACAGCCGGGAAGGTCAGGAAATTCAATCCAATAACCAGTTACATCTTCGGATACATGAAAAACGGCAGGGTAGTAAACTTTAGACATAAATATTACCTCTCTTTCTAATAAGGTAGCGGAGCTACTTTTTAAGCCCCGCTTGCTTAAGAATGGCGCTTTCTAAGCCTACTCCTAAGTCTTTGTTGTGATAGGGAACAACTGTTGTTTTCTTAGTAACAGGATTGTGAAATTTACGATGTCCAGCAGGAGCATGTTTCATTTCTTCAAATCCGTGTTTCTTAAGAAACCTTATCATTTCCTTTGATGTCATTGGCATGATGTAATCTCCTTTTCCTTATCACGGTTTTATTATAACACGTATTATATACGTATATCAATGGTTATACGTAAAAAGTACGTAAAATGTTTGATTTGAAAATATATTAAAACCTTTTGAATGGGAGATAAATAACCAAGAGGGGACATAGGACGATGATTCGATTTTTTAAGATATAATTTGAGTTGTTTATGAGCGTCATCAAGAGAATAAAAGGTTGTATTGTTATACAATCTTTTCTGATCTTCACTATGACTTCTTTCCACCTTTCCGTTATGTCTTGGAGTGGCGGGACGAATGGGATGGTACATTATATTCATTGATTTCAGTTTTAGTTCAAAGAGAATAAGTTTATCACTCCTTAAACGATTCGTAAATTCAGTACTGTTATCAGTTTGAAGCATTGAATCCGGAAAGGAAAGAATTGAATACAGTTCTCAAGAAATCGTGTGGAAGAATAAGTGGAATGTTCATCAAAGAAAGCCAAATAACGTAATCTGGTAGCTTAATCAATAGCGGTATACTGATAAAACTTCTTTCCCTTCATGTTTCCTACAAGACAAGAAGCAGGAACATATTTGACATCGATTTGGATTTTCTCACCGGGGACTTTAGGAGTATGATAAGGCTTGTTTTACGCTTTTTAGGAGACTTTTTATTAGGGAACATATGTAAAGCGCGCATAACTCGATAGAGGGAAGAAACGCTTCCGGAATAAGAGTGAAGCTGCTTTAGCCTCAGCCAAAAGTCAATCAACCCCATATCAGGATTGCGTTTACGAAGATCATGAATCCATTTCAGTTCCAGATTAGAATGTTGATTCGTATGATGATGAGGACGATGAGAGCGATCGGCGAGAGAATGGATATCACCGTCATAACGGTGAACCCGGAAATAGACGAATTGTCTGATGGTTTTATAACGAACGGCAGTTTTAGTAGCACCGATACGATAAAAATATTTCACAATAGATAGACGAAAGCGCATGTCTTGAGTTATACTATTCATGCAAGAGTTCCCCTTTCTTGGCGTGGTAACTTAAGTATAGCGTACCTCTTGCTTTTTGTTTACTCTTTTTGTAACACATCTATTGTAAAGCAACAGAAACTCATCTCCAAATACCGTCAAAGTATAGTCTTTTCACAAGATAAAGTATATAATGATATTAATATAACCCAAAAGAACGGAGCTCAATATGAAACATCCAACACTTCAAATTCAGAACCTAACGAAATATTACGGCAAGATAAAGGGCGTAGAAAATCTTTCCCTTCAGCTTCACGCAGGAGAAATATTCGGCTTTATCGGTCCCAACGGCGCCGGAAAATCTACGACGATTCGCTGTATCATGCACCTGATCGACCCTACAAGCGGTCAAATCCTAATCAATGATAAGGAATTCAAGCAGGATGATACCGAAACCAAATCAATCATCGGCTACCTGCCGAGTGAAATACATCTATACGACGATTTGACCGTTAAGGAAATGCTGAATTATCATGAAGGCTTTTATAAAAAAGATATTCATAAACGCCGATGCGATCTGACAGCTCGATTTCAATTAGACGAAACAAAGCGCATCGAGGATTTATCACTCGGAAATTTGAAAAAGCTTGGTATCATTCTTGCCTTTATGCACGAGCCGAAAATCCTTATACTGGATGAACCGACGAGCGGTCTTGACCCGATTATGCAGAATGTATTCTACGATTTATTAAAAGAGGAACGCTCAAAAGGCAATCTGATATTGTACTCAACGCATATACTGAGTGAAATATCAAAGATATGCGATCGAGTAGGAATCATTAAAAACGGCTGTTTGATCAAGCTGGAGGAAATTCATACCGATAAATCACAAAGTACCTCGCTTGTCATTACTTCACCGCAAATCAATGAAATCATCCGGGATATTCAGGCAGTGGTTCATTCACAGGATAATACGACCGCAACTCTGCAATGTGAGCTTCCTCATGATATTCTTATAAAAAAGCTTGCTCAATACTCCGTCGAGCACATTCAGATCAAACAACCGAGTCCCGAGGAAATGTTTTTCCGTTATTATGAACAGGAGAATGAATCATGCTGAAACGTGAATTGAAAATCAATCTAAAAAGCTTTGTTATATGGACATCCATACTGATCGGCTTATTTGCGATCGTTTATCTTGTTTATCCTTCCGTATTCAACAGTGACAATAAACAAATGATTGACAACATGATGGAAATGCTTCCGCAGGAAATGCTGAAGGCCTTCAATATGGATTTATCAAGCATTGAAACAGCCTACGGATGGCTGAAAACGGAAGGCTTTGTCTTCGTATTACTGATCAGCGGAATCTACAGCGGGATTCTCGGTTCACAAATACTGCTGAAAGAGGAAAACGATAAAACAATAGAATACTTAAACAGCTTGCCGATCACAAGAAGCAAAATCGCATTCAGTAAAATCCTGTGCGGAATCATTTATATTACCCTGATGATTTTATGTGTCGGTGTATTCAATTTTATCGGCTTAAGTCTAAGCGGAGAATTTGATCGAATCGCATTTATACTCTTAAGCATCACACCGCTGTTCTCATCCGTCGTTATATTTACGATCTGTTTATTTTTATCCACCTTTACCCATAAGACAAAGAAAACGATCGGTATATCCTTAGGCATTGTATTCGCAGGATATTTTTTGAATATCGTATCTGAAATGGGAACAAGTGTAGAATTTTTAAAGTATTTATCCGTCTTTACACTTGCCGATATCAGAAATGTAATTATGAGTGAGTCATTGAATCTGTGGCTTGTGATGCTTTCCTTCTTACTTGCGATGATGTTCTTGACGGGTACGTTCTTACGTTATAATCATAAAGAGCTTGTATAGCTTGTCGTAAAAAACATAGGTAAAGGAAAAAATACCTATGTTTTTTCTATCCTGTTTCATCAAGGTGCATTTGATGTCAGAAGGGTTTCTTAAGGTTTTGAAGCAGGAATTATTATTCATAGAAAAACCGAACGTTATCTACTGAACAGCTCGGTTTTTCAACAATTACATGTGCTGTATTTAACAGGAAATCGTTAAGATATTGCCGTTATTATCGAATACAGCGAATTCATCCTTGCCGTAAAAGGTCTTATGCAGCTCCTTCGCAAGTGTTACCTTGTCCTTTAATTCCTCATATAACGCAGCTACATTGCTGACAGTGATAAACAAGGTAAAGGTCGGTTTGATTTCCTCAGTATTTAAAGCGGGATATTCCTCAATTAAGTTATGCTGCTCTTGAAGCATGATGGAAATCTTATCCTTGACAAGAATCGCAAAATTCAATACATCACCGCTTTCCGGTACGCTCAATACCTTATGAAAGCCGAGCTTTTCCTCATAAAACGCAATCGTTTCTTTTACATTTTTTACCATGATATTTGTTGTTACTGTTTCATACATAGATGCTTACCTCCTGATTTCTGTAATATTATATAGGAAAGTGACAGCTCTGTATTGTAAAAAAAGGACAACTGCTGTTAAGCATCGGAAAGCAGCTTCAGCGGTGATATTCCGGTATAGCGCTTTATCTCTTTGATGAAATGGGATTGGTCGTAAAAACCGCATTGAACGGCAATATCCGAAAGCTCAAGCTCACTTTGTTTCAATAATGTCAAGCATAAATGTAATCTTAAAATGTTCAATAATACCTTTGGTGATATGCCGTAATGCTTATGAAAAATTCTCAGCAGCTGTCTTTGATTATAGCCCAGTTTTTCGGCAGTTAAAATAACGGTCTGTTCCTTGGGATTTTCATATAATTCATCCACAAGTTCGATAAAATCAAGCTTGGGAGCTGAGTCCAGCTTGTAGGTTAAATAATCCTTGATACAGGCAAGGCGCTCCTCTTTTGAATGACAGGAGAAGATATCGTCAAGATGATATTTTGATTCAATTTCCGCAAAAGGAATCATATGATCCATAATTCGATCGGCATCGATTTCATACAAAGCATAAAAGGCACCGGGACGCAATCTGACTCCCATATAATCGATTGCCTGATACAGCGGAAAGGCCTCGGTTTCCTTACTGTACCCCGCAAAACAAATTGACTGATTCACAAAATCAAATACGATATCGATACAGGCATCGGGAAGTATTTGATTGGTAATTACTCGATCGATGATTTGTTTGGATTTCATTTCCCATATGCACATGCAGACAGCGGATAATTCATCAACCGTTGTTTCTTGATAGCTTACGAATTGGTGAAAGCTTTGATCTAATCGATAGGGAATCTGATGCGGATAATACATAGGTCATCTCCTTAAAAAACTGTGTTATGAACAGAAAAACGATTGAACAACAATGGTTTGTAAAAAATAAAACGATTTAATTATAAGCGATTTTATTAAATCATTCTCAATGCTTGTAAATCATTTGTGTAATATTTTTTCATCATATTTATCCTTGTTATTATACTATGGTTTCTTGAAAATGCAAAGCAATATAATTTCGAATTGCTTCAATAAATCAGTTGTGTTTCTTGTTATATAAAAAGGCTCCGATTATTTAAGTCGAAGCCGTAAAAAACTGTTATTTCAATACTCATTCATAATTAGCCGATTATAAGTCTAAATGAAAAAATGACAAATATTATTCAATCATTTTTGAACAAATTTCTTCCAAAAGCTTAAAGTTACACATAATGTCAGCCAGAAAGTAACGGTCATTGTTCAATCGCTTTTCATATAATTTATTTGCCTGCGCTCTGATTTTATGTATATTCTCTGTTTTTCTGAGAAATGAGTATTGATTGATTAATAGATTTTTATACTTAATATTCTCAATATTTGCGATAATAACAGGCGATACTTCACTTTCTACTATAGGAATCATATTACCGATTCTGATAAATCCCAACTCGCCGTTTTCGATAGGATAAACGATACGTTTATATTTAGCATTTTCTTTAAGATATTTTTTATTATTTGAAGTTAAAGGCGCTAAATACATTTTATTATGAACCTTTAATATAATTCCGATATGAGCACGGCGTTCGTTGTAATTATCACAGACATTTGAATCAACTGCTTTAAATGCTTCAATCAGCTTATTACTTACTGTGTAAAAATGAAGTGTATCTCTAAACTTTATTTTGTATTCCATAATTCCATTCTTTACCCCCATAAAAATAAAGAGCTGTGCAGCTCTTTTTCAATCCCGCATTTAACGGTAGCGGAACACACAACTTTTCGACCCCGCATTTAACGGCAGCGGAACGCACAACTTTTCAACTCCGCATTTAACGGCAGCGGAACACACAGGTCAGGTATTTCTACCTTCACTTATATTATACCAAGTTTCATCAGAAATTCAACTGACAAACATCGGTTTTTTCACTTTTTATCTTATACAGTTATCGGCTTTAAGTCTAACCGTAACGCCTATCCTTTACAACTGTCTTTTCATCAAATGATAAAATGATTGAATCATAAATGAGTTTATTAAATCATTCTCAGCGCTCGTAAATCATCTGAGTAATTTTTTTCATCATATTTATCCTTGTTATTATACTATGGTTTCTTGAAAATGCAAAGCAGCAAAAGATTAAATTCTTTCGATACGGTTCATAATCAAAAAGTACAGTAATCACTATCGATTCATCTCATATTCAATGATTTTTAATTTGCTGTGATGAAACAAAAAGGTAAAGTTTAAGAAAACAAGCTATAGGATGTATATAAAAACATTACAACCTTGCGAAAAATCATCTGTTATTGTTAAGTATTTATTTATGTCCTTGGCTTCAATGAATGCGCCTAAATCTTCAATCTTCATGAAATTATTTTTCTGATAAAATTTAATCGCATTTTCATTCCAAGCATAAACGAGTATAACTTGGCAGCCAAATTCTTCAGCAAGCTTTTGTACCTTCGGAACAATATGTCCTAAAAATAAAGCAGTACCTAATCCTTGACCTTGATAATCGATATGTATGGCAAATTCTGACAATTCAACGGCGGGTACATAGTTTATTTGATTGGTGCCTTGTTCAATATATCCGAATCCGCATGTACGCAAAGAAAAATATCCTGCGATTTCTTGTTTATCGAGGTCCTTAACCAAATAAGTTTTAGTTTTTCCGCTTCTATTGTCTTCAAAAGCAGCTCCTTTTATATAATGTGTCAGCGGTTCATTTTGTACACCGCAATCAAAAGTGCCGACATCACGTAAATCATTGTCAGTTAATAAACATATGTCTAAATGCATAAAAAAAGGCTCCAATTATTTAGATTGGAAGCCGTAAGATGCTAATTGTTTCTTTGCTTGTTCTACAGCCGCTTTATCTACACTTGATTTTGACAGTGCTTTTTTTATACTGTGAATCGCTTTTTTGCTTGTAATGGGTTTAATTATTACTTCAATAGCTGCCATAAAAAGCACCTCCTACCGTATCATTATTATACCAAATTCAGCTTAAATATCAACTGCTAAATTATGGTATACCTCTTTCTATTTTATGCTGACTTAATAAAACAGTGTTTGAATTCAGTTATTTTACATAAGATTTATAAAAATGAAGTTATAAGATATTATAAGTTTAACAGAAGATTATTTATGGTAAAACAAGATTATTTCTACATATCGTTATTTATTTTTATAATAGAAAATTTTGTAAAATGTAACAAACTTATTGACATATGTAACAAACTTGCGTAAGATAAAAAAAGAGGAGGTATCTTTATGAGTGTAAATGAAGTAGATGTTGCTTTAATACAGGCTGTTATCGACGGTAATGAAGAAGCATTTAATCAGCTTTATGACAAATATCATCGACTTGTATATTTCATCGCATTCGAGCTATGTCATAATGATGCAGACGCAAAGGATATTCTCCAAGAAACCTTTATTCAAATCAAACAATCGATATCTACCCTGCAGGATCCATCAAATTTCAAGGCGTGGATGAATCGTATTGTCGTAAATAAATGTAAGAATCTGTTTCGTTCCAAACGAAATGTAGATATGGACCAAGAGGATATGTGGTATCAGCACCATGTTACCGAGGATCGCTTCTATATGCTTCCGGAATTGAAATTACATATGGAGACGGACAAGCAGCTTGTTCATGAACTGTTGATGCAGCTGAGTGAGGCCCAAAGAGAAGTATTGGTTATGCGCTATTTTGAGCATATGACGATGCAGGAGATGGCAGATGCCTTAGAGGTTCCTGTAGGAACAGTTAAAACAAGGTTGCTGTACGGTAAAAATCGTTTAAAGGAATTGATATTGGCCTATGAGAAGGAAAATGATACCAAGATAAATTTCAGAGTGGATTCTATGGGAATGATTGCTTTATTTACATATGTATATCATAGTCTCGATATACCTAAGCCGATCATTGCCTTTCGATTTAAAAGAAAGCCGCATTTCAGTGAACAAATTATAAACGGAGTCATGGCATCTCTTACAGCCGTATGCTTATGCAGCAGTGTAATGGCTTATCAAGCATATAATAATCAATCAAGAAATAACGATCAAACGATTCAGGAACAAAATGAAAATATTTTAAGAAAGCATTATTTTACATTAATGGATTGGGCTTGCTGCAAGGATGATATGCTTGTAAAAAGCAAGAGTGATTTTGAAGAAGTCATGCCTATTTATAAGAACTTAAAGAATTCAAATTCAGCTTATGCCGATAGATTGAAAAGCGATCATTGGTTTGATGATTTTGAGCTTATTTATGAACAGTTTTAAGTAGTTGTATTATATAGAACATTGAACAGCGGTATTACGTTTTTTTATCATGCTTATTCAGTATAAATTCTTAAGTTTAAAAAAAATAAAAAAATTCTATTTCATATGAACTTTTAGAACTATGGCTGTGTCAGAGTTACAGCGGTTATAGCTTTATTGGGGTATATGTTTTTTGATGTTTGTTTATAGGGGGTCAAAGAAAGGAGTGTAAGAGTATGTGGAAAAAGGTGTTTATTCCCTTACTGGTTATGATAGGGGCATTGATTTCGAGTATGGGGGTTTATAATTATCAAATGAATGCCGCATCGGGTTATTTGGTCGGAGGAAATATTAACGGAAGAGTAGGACCTCTACAAAAGTATGATAAATTTTATATATACACGAATCAATACTCTTTTAAGGTTGTTAATGGTACGACCTACGGTATCCTAGCTTTATCAGATATTCCGATTGGGAATATAAAGTGGACGGATGAACCTTGGACGAATGATATTTCCCCTGCAGCTGGACTATACTCTAAATCTAATTTTCGTAAATTGATAAGCAGTTTAAATTCTTCCATGAATGCAAAAGATAAGCGAATACTGAATCGATATGTAAAGCCAATTATAACTTCTGATTCCAGTTTCTATAGTAAAGATATGAATTCTTTGCCTGCTGATGATATGCCGTATTTTATCGGTGATTTTTGTCTACAAGCGTTTGTTGGAATTTTTGGTAGTGAAGTTCAAAACTTGGTTAAGCAATCAGGTGATAACCTAACCGTAAACGCTGATTTTTTCCTTAGTAATATATGGATGGGACACAGTTGGTTTGGAAATACATACTCTCCGGAATATTCATCTAATGGGACTGTAAAATATGAGACTGATTTTAATGTTTTGAGACCGATTCAACCTGCAGTATTATTGAATCCAAATCAAATTGTGTTCGCTGTTTCTGCTTCATCGGGCGGCGGTAATATTTCAAAAATTGATAACACCAGTAATAACCGAGCACGTATGAAATTGAGGTATTTAGATACGACAAGGAGTGCGTCTTTTGCCGCTATCCAAAATGCCAAAGGCGATAGTATATCTAAAGCAACGAAGGATTCAACAGTTTATTTGTCGGCGAATGCGAATTCAGGAAGTGACAGTGAAGGAAATCCTAATACATTGTCTGTAATTGTAAAGGACTCAAACGGTAATTTTATTTATTATAAACCGTTAGAAAACGCAAAAGGCAATGGGATATATGAGTTTGATACAACAGGGATACCGGTCGGAAGCTACAAGATTTCGATTGTGAACGAAGCTTATAATGAAGGTTCTACCGATCCGGCAGCTTCCTCAGCAATTTCTAATTCTTTACCCTTACAGATTGTGAATCCGTTGAGTATCAGTGTGATACCGAAAGCAGGATTAGAGTTTAGTAAAAACGTGAATCAAAATGATACTGTCGCTACCTATAGCACCAGTAACGGGGTAAGTCCTATTAATGTAACGATAGTGAGTGATACAAGCGATGCAGATCATGAGAATGATTATCAAATGTTTTCGGTTTTGAATGGTAATGTGATAGTAAGTGATTCCAACGGCCTAAATGTGGGGACTTATAAATTTTGCCTTACCGGGATAGATGCGAACGGTGATCCTGTGGATACGAACGGAAATCCGACACAAAAGGTGTGTACAACCGTTACCGTAGCCAGGGCAAACTTAGCCGTCGCTTTTGATGATTCAAATCAGACAAAGAAATCAGTAGCGGATGCCGCAACAGCTTGGAATGAAACTGCTACAGCTAACCCTAATACAGGGACTAAAGTAACTTATAGTGTGAGCGGTGGGGACACGTATTTGATTGATATTGATTCTGATACAGGAGCGATTACCTATAAGGGCAACGGTGCTTTCGGTAAAGTAAAGATAAAGGCAACCGCTGATGATGATCCGGCTTCAGGAAATGATAATTATAATAGTGCTTTCACAGAAAAGGAAATCATTATCTATAAACAGGTAGACGGAAGTGTAACACCGCATGCGAATTCATCTGATAGTATTACACCTACCTTTACCGCAACAGATACCAATGTAAAAACAAACGGAATTATCGGAACCATTCAAGGTACTACAGGAACACCGGATAATATCGGTGGTTCATCAACGATTACTTATAAGTACGGTCTTGAAACAGGCGGTGATTCGAGCTTATTTAGTGTTGATGCGAATACAGGAGTCATTAAGACAACAGGAAACTTAGGAGTACAAAGCTATCATATCACGGTAACAGTATCTGATAAATGGAGCACCAAACAAATCCCGGTGACAATTAATGTCGGAGTAGCGAGTGCAGAGGATTTAAGATTTTATGAAACAAGCGCTGCCGTTAATATGATAAGTCAAAAAAGTGTGAAGGTAACAGATACGAATGTGAGTGTCTATGCGACAGTCAAAGGAAGCACCAATAATAATCCTGTGACCTATAGAATCAAGGACGGTTCCACAAATATCATCACGATCAATCCAAACAGCGGAGTAGTGACAATCAACGGTGTCGGAACGATAACGATCGTAGCGGAAAAGGAAGGCGGAGTCGGACAGGCAAAGGCGGTAGCGGAGCTTACCTTTACAGTCACAGCGGGAACACAAAACTTCATCTATACAGATGATGCAGGAAATGAGCTGCCAAAAGATGGAAGCAGCTATAAGGCATACAGTGAGGTATATGCGCCAAACAAAACCTTTCAGCTCTATACGGCAGGAAATCCTACAGGAAGTAGTGTAACGTATCAATTAAAAGCGGGAAGTCCTACCGATGTGATATCAGTAGATGCGAATGGATTGGTAACGATATTGAATGCTTCATTGAATAATCAAATGGGCAAGGTGATTGTAGAGGCAACCAGTCATGACCCTACAGGAAACTACAGTGATAAAACGATTGAATTATCGATTAATATAGAAAAGGGCACAAGAGTCATCAGCTTTAAAGAAAAACCAATCTATGTGACGAACGGAAAGGGCAAGGTAACACCTGTCACAGAGGTTGACGGAGTCGTAGATACCGATGGCGATGTACTGATCGAGGTAGATACTAACGAGGATCACACCATCGCATGGACAAATGATAATAAAACAGTCGATTATAACTACAGCGGAGATACGGGAAAAGATATCAAGATCCATGCGACAAAGCCGATGAATCGAAATTATAAAGCTGCGGAAGCGGATGGAACGATTCATATCATGGGACCTGATGAAAACATCTTAGCGATCACAAGTCCGGGACAGATCATCTACGGTGATCACTTTACGATAAGAAGCAGTCAATATGATGCAGACAGCACGAATGTACAGTATACCTTCGAGGTTGATAAAACGACCTATATCTCTAGTCCAACAGTGAATGGTAACAGTGCCGAGTTTGATGCGAAACAATTCAGCGGAAGCAATAAAACAACAATCACAGTGACAAGAACAGCGGACGGAGAAACACCGCTAAGTAAACAAGTACAGGTAACGGTACTTCCGAAGCCGATTGAAATCATCATTGATGATAAAGAAAAGCGAAAGGGAGAACAAAATCCAAGCTTAACGTATCAGGACTTCAAAAATGACTTAGTATCTTGGAACGGTGTACAAGATGTAATACAGGAAAATGATATCAAGTTAAGCACAACCGCAAAAACGAACAGTAACGCAGGATCTTATCCAATCAAGGGAGACAGTAATACATTAAACAGGACTTATACAAACTACAGCTTTACCTTCAAAGAAGGAACGCTCACAATCATTGAGGAAAATATCGAGGATGATTGGTATCACTTAGAATTGGATGACGGCAACAACACTGCATATACGGGAAACTGGACAAATCAGGACGTCAACATCATCAGCGATCATATTGAATATATCAATCTATCGTTGAACCAAAGCACATGGAAGGCGAATCAAGTCACAGTGACAAAAGAGGGAGAAACAAACCAAAGCTTTTGGATGAAAAAGGATAGCGGAGCTATCACAAAAGAGAAGCAAGAAATCATCAAGATAGATAAGACACCACCAAAGGTAAAAACGATAAAAGCCAAAGATACAAACAATAAGCTTCAAGATATCATTAACAAGATCAGCGGCGGAATATTCTTCAAGCCTGGAACAAGCTTTGAGGTAACGACAAGCGATGCGAAGGATGACCTAAAGGTCAGCGACACAAAGGAAATTGCTTATAAGGTATTCAAAACAGAAATGCTGTCAAGAGCCGGAGATGAACTCATCAAGGATGGCATCTTGAATGTCACAAACGAAAAGGCAAACATTACAATCAGTGAGACAACGGGAACCTATAAAGTATGTGTAATACCGACCGATAATGCAGGCAACACAAATACCGAAAGCTGTCATGAGGTAGAGCTTAAGAAAATCGATGTCGATGTAGACGATGATGGTAAGCCTGACTTTAATGATCCTGACGGAGATGGATGTCCTGATTTAAACATCAAATGGAAAGATCCAAATGATGCAAGAAAATGGATCGTCATCAACGGGGACAGAGATTATGACGGTATTCCTGACATCAATATCGACAGTGACGGTGATGGTAAGCCTGATTTGAATATTGATACAGACGGTGATGGCAAACCCGATCTTAACTTAGTAATTCTAAAGAAAGGTGATTGGAAGCCGACAAAATGTGTAAAGGTTGATACAGACAACGGAATCCTTGAGGAATACTGTACAGGAACAAATGTCAAGGCAGTAATCAATGTAGATACAGATAATGACGGAATTCCAAACATCAACATTGATACAAACGGAGATATGAAAGCTGATATCAATATCCCTAAAAACGGTGATACAATACCGATTCTCAATATCGCAACCATTGAAAGCTGGAATCCTAAAAAAGATTATAAATATCAAGGATTTATTTATGATACAGCACTGCACAAGCCATATTTAAACATCGATACTGACGGTGACGGTAGACCTGATGTTAATGTCGATTTAGATGGTGATGGTATACCGGATATTAATGTAGATGTCGATGGAGATGGTATTCCCGATATTGATATTGACAGTGACGGGGATGGAAAGCCCGATGTAAATGTTGATACAGACGGAGATGGTAAAGCTGATGAAAACATTAAGAAAATCACTGAATGGAAACCAAATAAGAATGTTGACAGTGATTTTCCGTACGATACTATGAATTTCAACGAGCCAACAGAACCAACTAAGCCGGATACATCGGTAAAAGGTCAATACAATCCCAAAACAAGTATGGGCGGAGCCAATACAGGAGATTATTCCGATTTGATACTTTATGCAGAAGTATGCCTGTTGATGATAGGTGTTATCAGTTATTCTATTTGTAAAATGAAACAGAAGCAGTATTGAAATAATTAAAAAAAATTGTTTTTCTCAATTAACGATTGTATGTAAGAAGTAAGGGCGTCTTTAAACAGGCTAATGCACCTTACTTTTTCTGTATGTAGAAACTATAACGGTAATTCTAATGAATAACGGGATCATGGGCAAGGTACCATTCACAAAGAGCGGAGAAAATTTCTATAAAGCGGAAATCGTTGAAGGAACCTTCGGCAATGAGCACAGCCTGTATCTAGGTCTTTTTAGAAATCAGTTTTGACAGTCTTTTATCAGCATCAAAACGCATCCCCCAGTAATAAAAAGCAATAAAAAAACAACAGAACAAGACAACGAAACACCCTGCCTTGTTCTGCATTTTTTCTTTATAATAATTCTTTCATCACTTAAACAAGATACAAAGAAAAAATCATGTTAATACAAGATATCAAGCACCAAGTATCAGTAAACAACATATCCTATGACATGACTTATTTATAAACTTTGATTCAGTATACCGAACATCATCCTATAGCTTGAATTTATTTCCTATTCTTAAATACGACTGCATAAGCACAGCTGCATCGAAGCTTTTGAAACAAGCATTTACTTCCTCCGCGAATGTAAAGACTGCGAAATTAAATTCATTGATAAAATGCTGCTTTGTTAATTTCATATAAGGAATCAAATAAAGCGGAGTATCCGGATTCTGTATTTTCTCATTACCATCAATTACAATAGGTGCCGACAATGCTTCACATACAATGATCGGATTATTTATATCCATCGGTTCGTTGCTCTTATATTCACTCGAAAAGGTAAGTGAATCCTTAAGCTCTGATTCACTTAACGAAGTCTTGGTAACTGAATCAGTGTCGTCAAGAATTGCCTCTTTATTAAAAATTGAATATAAAGAGCACGGCAAAGATGGATACTGAATAGAGTATTGGTGAACCTTTTTCAAGTCAGCGCTTACATCATCATAATTCAGCTTCTCAAAAAGCTCCTTCCATAATGAAAAGTAAGTTTTGATATCCTCTGTTTTATCAGGATGCGTGCCTTCAAACGCTTTGGCTGTTTCCGCAATACAGTCAAGTATTTGCTCGTTAGTTGTATATGTAATTTGTTCCCCCGTTTGTGTTAATTTAGAGAAAATTTGTTGTAATTTATCCGACATGATTTATTCCTCCTTCATATGTAGTTAAATTATATCTCATTAAGGTGAAAAAAGAAAGATAAAGATGTGATCCAATGACAATATAAATGAAAAAAGAAGTCTATATCGTAAATTCATCAGAAAAAGCAATGCTTTTCATAAGTGCTGAAGTATCTCTTTTCCTATGAGCTGATTGTCATTAAGGATTGAAAGGCCTTCATTCATATTTGACAACAGATAAAAGCTTCTTTCCTATCAACAGATGTAGCAATATTACAAAAATACGGTTATAATAGCTATGACAGGATGTGAGTATATGAATGATATGAACAATTTAGACGATTTGATTCATCGATTAAACGGTAATTCCCAATACCTGCAAAGCAATGATATGAAGGTAACGGAATTAAGACGAGGATATGCAAGGGTAGAGATGAGAATCGATAAGCAAATACTGAATGTGCATGGCTTTGTACATGGAGGTGCTTTGTTTTCCTTGGCAGATACGGCTGCAGGAGCCGCAAGCTTTGCGACCGGGCGTGACAGTGTGACACTGGCCGGAACCATTAACTATATGAAGCCGGGGAAAGGCGGTAAGCTGATCGGTATCGCTACGGAAATCAATGCTGGAAGAACGACCGGTGTTTATGAGGTATTTATTTATAACGATGATGAGGTGTTATTGTCACGAGCTACCTTTACGATGTTTTTTCTTGACGGGAACAGCTATCAGGCGAAATAAACAATAATCAATTCATAAGTAAATAAGACCGAATTCATGACTGACTCAATATGAAAGAGGTCTTTTTTATTAAGAGATAAAAGCCGTTATTTATAAAACGCAGGCTTCAAGTCATGGAAATACCTATAGTCCTACTGTCCCATTCTCACCGTACTCATTCACGATGACATAAAAAAAGCCATATCATACACAATAATATGATACAGCTCTTGTTTTAATTATTTATTCATTGCTTCCGCAACAGCAACCGCAACGGCAACAGAAGCACCTACCATTGGGTTGTTACCCATACCGATCAGACCCATCATTTCAACGTGAGCCGGAACGGAAGAAGAACCTGCGAACTGTGCATCAGAATGCATACGTCCCATAGTATCAGTCATACCGTAGGAAGCAGGACCTGCCGCCATGTTGTCAGGGTGAAGGGTACGTCCAGTACCGCCGCCTGATGCTACAGAGAAATATTTCTTGTTCTGCTCAGTGCATTCCTTCTTATAAGTACCTGCAACCGGATGCTGGAAACGAGTCGGGTTTGTAGAGTTTCCGGTAATAGAAACATCAACACCCTCATGATGCATAATCGCAACACCTTCACGAACATCATCAGCGCCGTAGCAGTTTACTGCAGCTCTTTCACCATCGGAATAAGGAGTTTTAGAAACAACCTTTAATTCGCCTGTGAAATAATCGAATTCAGTTTCTACATGAGTGAAGCCGTTAATACGGGAAATGATTTTCGCTGCATCTTTTCCCAAACCGTTCAAGATAACGCGAAGCGGTTCTTTTCTTGCTTTGTTCGCATTACGTGCGATACCGATTGCACCCTCTGCTGCCGCAAAGCTTTCATGACCTGCCAAGAATGCGAAGCATTTTGTTTCATCATTCAATAACATGGCAGCCAAATTACCGTGACCTAAGCCAACCTTACGATCATCCGCAACACTTCCCGGAATACAGAAAGCCTGTAAGCCTTCGCCTAAGGATTTTGCGACATCATAAGCTGTTTTATCACCTTTTTTAATGGCAATTGCAGCACCTACGATATATGCCCAGCAGGCATTTTCAAAACAGATCGGCTGAATGCCTTTTACGATGTTATATACATCAACACCTGCATCATCACATAGTTTTTTTGCTTCTTCAACGGAAGAAATACCATATGAATTTAATACTTCATTGATTTTATCAATACGTCTTTCATAACCTTCAAATAATGACATGCTTTCTTCCTCCTATTCGTGACGTGGGTCGATGAATTTAACGCCATCGGCGAAACGACCGTAAGTTTTCTTTGCGCTGTTTAGTGCTTCATCAGCATCTGTTCCTTTTTTTACAGCATCCATGAACAGACCCATATTGATATATTCATATCCGATAATTTCATTATTATTATCTAAAGCCATTCTTGTGATATAGCCTTCAGCCAACTCTAAATAACGAGGGCCTTTTACCTTAGTAGAGTAAACAGTACCTACCTGAGAGCGAGTACCTTTACCTAAATCCTCAAGACCTGCACCGACCGGCAAACCGTTTTCAGAGAATGCAGACTGAGTACGTCCGTAAACGATCTGTAAGAACAATTCACGCATTGCGGTATTGATCGCATCACAAACCAAGTCAGTGTTCAATGCTTCAAGCAAAGTCTTACCGACAAGCGCTTCACTGGCCATTGCGGCAGAGTGAGTCATACCTGAACAACCTAAGGTTTCAATCAATGCTTCCTCGATGATACCTTCCTTAACATTCAAGGTTAATTTGCAGGCACCCTGCTGCGGGGCACACCAGCCGATACCGTGTGTTAAACCGCTGATGTCTTTAATTTCACGGGAATTTACCCATTTTCCTTCTTCAGGAATCGGTGCACAGCCGTGACTTGCGCCGCATTTAACCGTGCACATGTTTTCTACTTCTTTTGAGTATATCATTAGTTTCTCCTTTCTCTTTCATTCTCCATGAAAGAAATACTCTGCTCGAAAACGAGCATGTAAAACAAGCGTGTAGAAGAAGCTTTACGCTTTCCTTTATATTGTAAACTTTTTCCTATGGATAGTCAATAAATGAAGGCTTATTCATTAAAAAAAACAACACTTACCAATACAGAGAACGCCAACAGCTGTAAGGAATCAAAAAAAGCAGTGATATTACGATAATCACTACTTGAAAAAGGTCATGTGTTTTAAATGTTTAATCAATACCGTATACAGTACGGTTGCGATAACAACAGAGGTAACGGCATTGATCAATGTAGAAACAGAGGACCATGCCGCAAATATTTTCGCAGCCTCATAAGGAACCCCTAGAATATAATTTTTATAGAAGAATCCGACAATCGGATCGGCAAACACATTGAATACCATGCCGCCGCAGGAAGCCCAAAAAGCCCATTTCATACTGTATTTCTGATCATCGCTGTGTTCTTTGAGATGAGCAGCCTTGTGTGCAATCAAACCGACAATTACACCGATCATAAATTTCAATAAAATGGTTTTCGGTGCGCTTACGATATAGATGGGATCCATTAAATCGGCTAACCCCATACCGATAGCACCGGCTATTCCTCCCTCAACACCGCCGATCAACAATGCCGCCAAAACGCAGAACGTATTGCCGAAATGAATCGCAGTGGTACCGCCCGGTGTCGGAATATTGATTTTTAAAAACATAAACCCGATGTAGCATAATGCCCCTAATAATGCAGTGGCACTGAATTTCGCTATGATTTTTTTATTGTTCATTGTTATCACTCCTTGTATGTACCATATTCTATCAACAACTGTACACCTAAGAAATAGCCACAAACAATAAAAAATTAATGTACAGTTTTGTCATCGGTGTAGGCTTTATGTTATAATGCTATCACATGGAATATATAAGCGAACCTAAAGTGAAACTCATAAAGCAGGTGATAAAATGAAGCTGAATACGATCACATTCACATTAAAAAAAGATGCAGGAAGCTGTTATATCCAATTATATCACGCGATATGCCAAGATATCCTGCAGGGCAAGATGAAAAAAGGCGATCAGCTGCCATCCATC
>CANSQL010000040.1 GCA_947649125.1 uncultured Erysipelotrichaceae bacterium
TCTATGCGAATGATAAGCACTTCACCACAAATGATAAGATAACAGATTCGTTATTGTTGAAAAATGTGTATGCGAGTGATGATCATGACAGCGATATCAATGAACATATCACAGTGAAATCAAGCAATGTGGAAAGCGGAAAAGCAGGAAACTATGAGATCACGTATGAGGTAACTGATTCCTTAGGCAAAAAAGGAACCAAAACAATTACGATTCATATCGAAGAAGCCAAGGACACACCGATTGTTCCACCGCTTCCTGATGATATGGAAGTGCTGTACTGGTGGAATGGTAAGCAACAAGGCATCATCAACATTACGAAGCTGATGGAGCCATCAGACTTCGGACATGACAAGGAAGCATTGAAGGATGTCGTATTCGGAGTATATGCGAAAGAGGACATTGTATATCAAAACCGCACAGTATTACAGGCAGGAAGTCTTATCGCAATCACAACGGCCGATCATAACGGACAACTTCAGGCAATCATTCATCATAAGGGAACATATGTGTTAAAAGAAATCGCCACAAACGGCAACTATATTCTTGATGATAAGGAATATGAGTTTACGTATAAATAACTAATGAAAGTACACTGAAAGGTGTGCTTTTTTTTAAAGAAAAGAGGTATAAACAATGTTTAACAAGCAACAATACAGAGAGTTTCGCCATGCTCTGAAAAATGGCGTCAATCCTCGAATTTTAGAAAATATGACTGCAGAGCAAATGCGAGAAACACGACTGGCTGCAGAAAGCAATCTTGATTTATCCTATTTTACACCTGATGTTTCTGCTGAAAAAATGCACGCGGTAAGAAAACTGCTGCAAATAAAAGCTGAAATTGATCCTGTTTTTGTGCGATCCTTCAATGCAGAACAGCTTCATCAAATCAAACTGGGTTTAGAATTAGGATTAGACGTTGAAAAGTACAGATATCCTTATCTTACGAGCGGGCAAATGCGCAGAATACGTATAGGGTTATTGGCGACAAAGCTTTTAAAATATGTTAAAGAAAACGGACTCTTTAGTATATTCACAATTCGATCCTTTAAATCCTATGATGATCCGAAACTGATTCTTTACACAGAAAAAGTTATTGAGCATATTGAAAATAACAATCCGCAGCAAAAACAAGCGCCTAATATTGAAAGTTATGTTAAGGAGCAATTCATTCCGGCAATGGATGAGGTCCACATGGCAGATATTCAATTAACAGAGGAACATGACGATCCTGAGGTTTCCGATAAAGCATCGGATCATACGCTGTTGGCGCAGAATACAGCATTTATAAATTGTGCGTTGATTAGTGTTTCTGAACATGATTTCAGGATTATAAAAGATTATGATATGAAAAAGAGTATCAATGATTATCCGGAAGCTGACGTGGTGACGTATGATAATGCGATCGCTGCTGCGAAAGACTATCAGTCGATTGTTATCGAGCTTGAAAAAGAGGATGTGCAATTTCAGCTTGCTACACAAAATCTAAGTGCAAAAGAAAGGGTAGTCATGGATCTGCATGATGAAATAAACGAAAAGGCAGATACCGGTGAACCGGAATTACAAGCCTTTATGGTATCTATGTTGAAGGAGCATGGAAAAGACATACGCTCGCCTTTGCTGAATAAAATTGCTGAAAGCAGCTGCTCACCTGAGGTGAAGGAAGCAGCCAATCTAATCCTTGAGCAGAACGGACAGGATAAGGAAGTAAATCAGACATTGGAGATGCCGGAGACTGAAAAAGCTCATGAGGATGATAAAAGTACACGGCAAGAACAAAAAGAAGTGCCTATTGAAAAGCTGATTGATAAAGCAAAAGATGTAAGCACTTCATCGACAAAGCTAACTAGATTAGCAGAAAGCAATGATGATCCAAACCTTTTAGTCGCTGTCATGCAGAATCCAAATTGCTCTACTACCTTAATCAATAAATACTTAGAGCATGAGAATCCGGATGTGCAGAAAACGGCAGAGATGATGATTAAACAGCGCTCTCAAATGAAAAGCATCAACGTAAGTATTTCCGAAAAGCAGATATTAAAGGAATTGCCTTCCCATTTGTTGGATAAGGAAGGGAATCCGGTAATGCTGAGTGTCGTGCGATTGCCGAATTCAAGCTTTGGTGTCAATGCAACATGCGTAGTGCCAAGCTCATCGATAAAAAAGAGCGGTGATGATATTGTCGTGAAATTAAATCCTGAACGAACCTTTGAAATTCGTGTTGGAAATGAAAGTAAAGGCCATATCACCGGTAAAGAGCTTTCTGAGCAGCTAGGCGAAAATTCAAAGCGCCCACTTCAAGAGCGATTAAATTCGGCCCAACAAAGGCAAGCATTAAACCGAAATAATGAACCTGTACATGAGAAAAAAGCAGGCTTAGAACAGGAACAGCCTGTAGCTGAGCGATGAAAAAGAATTACTATGTACTGACTGAGAATCAGCAGGATGCAGATGAATTGTTCGCATATTTAAAAGCGAATAATTATACTTTTGACGGTTCATTTCAGAATTGGGAGAATCCTGATTTATCAAGAATGAATTTAGCGCACAGAAGCTTGTTCCATCTTAATGTAGATGGGAATGTTCGCCCTGTTTCTTGGGACAGTATCATGACAGTGGATATTGAGAGCTATATGAGCCAAGCAATATCGGTTCATGACACTAAGATGCTGATCGGTACATTAAAGCCATTGGAAAAGCCTGTTGAATTAAATGATGCTCCGCGAAAAACGCAAAAGGAATTAGAGCAGGAGTTGGGCACAAAACCACAGTACCGCCAAGCCGTAAAATTTGCGAAGATAACGGAAGGACAAATTGTAGCTAAATTTAACAGCAAGGATCAACTGGATCAATTCGGAAATCCGATGAAGCTTTGTAAAATAGTTTTACCTCGGCCGGAGTTATCTGCAGCTCCGATTTTAGTAAACGGGGAAACGATCAAGTATGCGACAATCGTGGTACCGGAGTTTATTATTAAGGATGATAAGTTCAGCAAAGAGGTTGAAATGAAGCTTGTATCCTTATGGCCTGATTATCAATATACGGTATCATACCCCACACAACAAAAAAATGAAAAGGGACATACGGTTTATCAGTATATTAAGGTAAGCGGCTCTGATTTGTTAAATGCTTTTAAGTATGCAGATAAGCACAAAGATTTAGACAGTCGCCTAAATGAAGCGAAATCAAAGAAGGTAGGTGTAGTACATGAAGAAGCTAAAAACTTGGTTTGTGATAAAACCTTATAAATGCTTAATTTCGCTGAGCTTGTTTTTTGTGGCTATAGTTGCTCATTTAATATCTAAAACAGTTCTCTTTGAGAAGAACGGTTATATCAATATCATCGTTAGCCTTTTAGTAAAAAATGAGCTATGGCTTATTATTATCGCACTGCTTTTCTTAGGATTGTTTTGTATTGAAAACAAACTTGCGAAAAGAAAATATTGTGAGGAAGGAGATGAATTTGATTGAACAACGTAGAAGATAAAGTGGTTCGAATCGGTTTGAACGGTACGCGCAGCTTAAATTCAGCACTGGTGACCTTTATGCGATGGTTTAACAATAAACAGTCGCAACAAAAAAATGAAAAAGCTGATGGAAAGGTTAAAAGTGCAGAGAGTAAAGCGTATACGAAATTACAAGATTTTTATAAAGATCAGTACAGGCAGGGAAATACTCAATTTCAAGGTCAAGCATTCAGTACACAGGCGGAATTAAATAAATTCTCTCAACTGGCAAAACAATACGGCATCAGCTACTTAATTGAAAAAAGACCTTTCGATCTAACGGAATTGATTCAGAAAGAGACAAATAATGAAGCCTTGACTCCAATCCAAAGTGATACGCTAAGTAGATGGACATCGATGCGAGAAGGAGAGCGAGTAATCAGCAAAGATGAATATCAAGTAACTTTAGCTGTCAAGGATGCAGAAAAAATCGAATCTTTAGTCAAAGACTTGAACAAGTGGCGAATGAAAAACCTAGAAGTAAGGCTTGATAAAGGTGCTGAAAACATGAAATCGAAAGCACAGGAAAGAAGCTTAGGGACTGTCAAGATGCCGGAAATAGAGCGAGGTGTTTAATTATGACGACAGATGAGCTTTCAGCGGCTAAAGCCGAATTTAACAGACAGATCAATACGAATCAGAATCAGGCACAGGCTTTGTTAGAAATTGAAACAGCGGATGTTGAGAATTCCTTACAAGCTGATTCTTTTGCTTATACTTGGTTTCAACAAGTTCCTGAATTGCTTTTTAATCCTTTTCAGGATGAAGAGCCTGCTGAAACGGTAAGATATCCTTGTTCGTGTATTATGCAAGAAAGAACGCTGCACGGAAAGCAGCTTATTGATTTTCTTACTAAGGCTTTGATGAAAAAAACTCATATACCGTTTTCGGATAGCTTTATCAATATAGGCAACGGTAATGAATTTTTAGGGTTATCAAACAAGATGCTGCTGTCCATTCAAGCATACCAAAAAGGTTATCGAAATCCTAATTGGTGCAGTTACGGCTTTATTATGAAAAATGGATTTAAAATCAAAGCCGGTGAGCAGCCGGCTTATTTATGTTACTGGTCGTTTGAGTATGATAGGCATCCCATTTCTTTCAGTGAAGCCTTCAGGCACATCAGTCATAAGGAAGCAACAGCGAAATCAATCGTTTGTAAAGGGAATTGCTATGCGGTTTATAATGCTGAACAAATTATAGGGATATCCTCTTTAAAAGAAGATATTCCTTTACCGTTGTCAACTGATAAGGCTTTAGAAAAATGTAAGCATATTGTCAGCGGAATGGGTGTAAAGGTCTTGCATAATAAACAGTCAACCTATGATTTAAAGGACAGCATAGGGCTTCCTAAGCTTTCGGATGAACAATATTGTGTCGAATTGATTTATCAGGCTTGCTTTGCTACAGCACATAAGGAAAGGCTTAACAGAAGCTTGGAAAAGTGGCAGGAAACATTGTGCTGCCTGATTGCCGGCACAGTAATGTGTAATCGTTTGTATCTTAAAAAACCGCCTATATTACTGGCAAACACGATCCAAGAGCTGCACAAGCAGTTAACTGTCAATCGATATGCTTTTTTTATGATTATAAAAGAAGCAAGGCGAATGATTGAATATATGATGGAATTATGTCCCGATGATAAGCGTAGAAATCTAGCTGATTATGACTTTTCACAATCTTTACGATCTAGGTTGGATCAAGCAAAGAAAATACAAAAAGGAGGAGTTTGATGAAAAGCAGAGAATTACATTATTCAGTAGAAATCGATATGAAAATTAATCAGCTGCGAAGCATTTTATCGTCATTGACGGATGATGATAAAAGCAGCTATTTGGACAGGCTGAAGCAGATTGATAAGGAAAGCGTAGATTTTCTGATTGAGAATAAGAAAATGAATCCATATTCTGATGAGATGTTAGATCAATTAGAGCTTCAACTGAAGCAGCAACATGCTGTAATTGATTATGACACTCATATTCTTATTCAAAAAAGAGATGAGGGAGCGCTTATAAATGAGCTTTTGACAGCTCAGGGCTTCCTTATTGAAAAAGCAGAGCATCTCAGTGAGGATGAATTGCTTGTTTATTCACTGAACTATGCAGATAAAACAGCGGTTTATCATCCGTCAAGATTGGCCCTGCAGGCAAGCGATAATCATATCATAAGTGCTCAGCGCTATATGCAGGATAATCAAGAACTGCTGTTACGGCTTCATAAACTGAGAGAAGCTCAGAAAGAACAAGCGTGCGTGAATCGCAGCCACGATAAAAAAAGAGATTTCGGAGCGAATGACCTATGAATACCGGTAAGCAACAACGTAAGTTTAGTTTAGCGGCTGCTATACTCATAGGGGCATTCAGCTTCTATATCGGTAATCGCATTGTTTTGATTTATAATGAAAGTACCGGAAGCGTTATTGATCGAGTATCAAGTGCTTTAAGTGAGCTGTTACCGTCATTTTTAGAATCCTACTATTTAGAAATCAGCTTTTATCCGTTCGCGATTTTATTTGCCATAATTTTATCGGCACTGGGAGAGGCACTGTATGCTTATTACCTGAGTCAACGTGTTAATTTCAAAGTTGGTGAAGAACATGGCGGTGCAAGATATGGTTCAAGCGAGGAAGCAGCAGTATTGCGAGATGAAGCTGATGAAAAAAATATGATTCTTTCCCAAAACATAAAAATGTCAATGGATACTCGAAAAACGTGGTTAAACAATAATGTTATGGTAATCGGTGGTGCCGGTTCCGGAAAGAGCCGTTATATGGTGAAACCAAACGCACTGCAGTTTAATTGTAATTACATTATTGTTGATTCCAAAGGGGTGCTGATTCAAGAACTGGGACATGCCTTCATAGAAAAAGGTTATGAGATCAAAGTGCTTGATGTTAAAGATTTTAAGTCGATGAGCTATAATTTCTTTCGGTATTGTCAAAGCCCTTTGGATGTATCCAAATTGGTAAACAATCTGATAGAAAATACTTCAGACCCCAATCGACGAGGCAATGATGAGTTTTGGGATAAAGCCGGTGTAGCACTTTTGACTGCATTGGCTTATTTAATGATGGGAACTGATTATATTGAAAATCAGAACTTTCCGCGTATCATGGACTTATTAGATTTAGCAGAAGCAAGTGAATCTGATGAAAATAAGCGAAGTGTGATTGATATTGTATTTGAGGAGCTGCAAGAGGAAGTTAAAGCACGCCTGCAGAGCGGAGATCGTGCTGTTGTAAAAGCGTGTAAAAATTCCTATGAATATCTCGCCTGTAAGCAATACAATCTTTTTAAGAAAGCAGGCGGCAATACGGCTAAGTCCATCTTAATAACACTGGGAGCCAAGCTGTCTTTGTTTAATCTGCCTGAGGTGGATAATCTGCTTTCTAAAGATGAATTAGCTCTTGAAACGATCGGCAAGCCTAAGATAAAAAAAGGTATGGAGCATTTACTTGATGATGATCCGAATAAGTATATCAAAACAGTGATGTTTGTATGTATTTCAGATAGTGACAGTACCTTTAATTTTTTAGCTGCTGTTTTATTTCAACAGATATTTGATTTGCTTTATAAGCAGGCGGACAATAACTCAAACGGTCGCTTACCGATACCGGTACGAGCAATTTTGGATGAATTTGCGAACATCGGAAAAATACCTGATTTCGATAAAAAAATTGCGACAATGCGAAGTCGAGAGATATCAGTAATGATTTTGCTTCAGAATTTATCACAGTTGAAATCGATGTACAAGGATGATGTATGGGAGACCATATACGGAAACTGTGATACTACAATATTCTTAGGTGGAAAAGAATTCACTACATTGGAATATCTTTCCAAAAATATCGGTAACACAACAATCGATTATATGTCCATTTCTGAAACAAAAGGTGCAAATGCTTCTTGGAGTAAAAATAATCAGTTGATCCAAAGAGCGCTGTTACCGCCTGATGAAATCAAGCGGCTGAAAACGGATGAATGCTTAGTCGATGTCAGAGGACATTATACTTATCGTGATACAAAGTTTAATCTACCGCAGCATCCTAATTATAAGCTTACCGGTGATGCGGATAAAAAACAGATGTTTAAGCCGTATGATTATATTGAAAAGCTCAGAGAAGCTAACTTATTAGAATCTGATTGGCTTATGGAAATGTCATATCACGATGATGATTTACAAAACAGAGAATTTATTGATTTTCCGCAGGAAATGTTAGATTCAATTTGTGAAAGTGCAGACTAGCACTTTTTTTATTATAGGGCAGCCCCCTAAAAAAGGAGAACAAAATGGAAACTTTAAACGCAATCTTGAAAATCTTTTCTAATGTAATTACAGTTGGCGGTGTATTGTACGGAGCTTACGGCGGTATTCAATTAGGATTAGCTATCAAGGATCACCAAGGTCCCGCTATCGGTCAAGCGATCATGCAGTTAGTCGGTGCTGCTGCAATTATTCTTGCCGGTGCTACGATTGCCTCAGTACAATTCGGTGCTTAAGAGGTAAGCCGCTATGTTTGATTGGCTAACCGACGGCATAGTATCATACATCATTGATGTATTTACGAGTCTTGTTGCCAATATAGAAAGTCTTTCTATATTGGCACAAAAGACTCCGTCTCAGTTTAACCCTGAAATTTGGCAAACAATTACCACATTTAATAAGACGGCAGTTTTACCTATTGCTTATTTAATATTCGGATGCTTTATTATGGCCGATTTTGTTAAGGTTTTGACGAAACAAAATCCGAATGGATTGGAAGCGATGCACATGGTTCTAATTGTCATTGTCAAAATGGTGATAGGTGAGGCTATTATTACCAATATTCCTGATATCATTGATTCCATATTTGGTATTGCCGCAGAAATGATGAAAAGCGGTTCATTACAAGTATCGGGATATCAGCTGGAACCATCAAGGCTGAGTGATGCTTTAGAAAATGAAGACTTCTTATCTTTATTCGGTATTTTTATACAAAGTTCTATGATTCATGCAATAAACTCAATATGCAATGTAATGGCTTCTTTGATTATTAAGCTGCGATATATTGAAATTTATGTTTTTACAGCGATTGCAGCCTTGCCTGTGGCTGTTATAACGTCAAGCAATCATGAAGTATCGGTTATCGGATATGGGTATATCAAGAGGATGTGTGCATTAGCGCTACAGGTTGTTTTTATTATGGTATGTTTCATGATGTACGCAGCCATCGCAAGAAACGGTGCGCTCACAGTCAATGACAATAACGTAGTTGTTGATTTGTGGAGTATTGTAGGCAATGCAATTCTCTTAGTGATAGCTCTGTTTCAAACCGGATCATGGAGCAAATCACTGTTTGGAGTGCATTAAGGAGGATTATAAAAATGATTTATATTAAGGTACCAAAGGAAATCACAGAATATGAAACAAGGCTGTTTTTAGGCCTCACCAAAAAGCAATTATGCTATTTTGCATGCGGCATTGTTGCGGGTATTGTACTGGGCATAATCATTACACCTTTATTCGGCACGAATGCATTGGCAGTTGTAATAACGTTGGTATGTGTGCCGGTAGTTGCATTGGCATTCACTGATAAAGATGGAATCCCTATGGATATCTATGCAAGGTATGTAATTGACTTTTACAGGAGTAAACAAAAAATTCCATATGGAAATATTGAAATATATCAAAACAAAGGAGATGAAAAATATGATCGGAAGCAAAAAGCTGAAAAAAGAAAAAAAGCAAGAGCGCAGAAAAAGCTCCTCGAAAACGGACTTACGAAAAAAGAAGCAAGAAAAGCGCTATGCTCAAAGCATACTGCCGTACATTAAATTATATAAAAACGGTGTAGCAGAGATGCCCGACAGCATTTATAATGCAACTATCAAGCTGAATGATATCAATTATCGCCTCGTCAATGATGAACAAAGAGAAGAAATATTTACTCAATGGATGAATTTCATTAATGCCTTGACTCCTGATGAGGGAATGAATCTTACTCTGCATAATCATCTTGTCAGTAAAAAGGGATTCAGTGATGAAGTGTGCTTAGCTCATCAAGATGATGCACTGGATCATTATCGAGATGAGATAAACACTGTACTAATGGAAAATATCCGCATCGGAAATAACAATATCGTTAGTGATATATATCTTACTTTCGCATTGAAAGAAGAATCTTTAGAGGAAGGCTATCGCGAACTAAATGTGACCTTGACGGATGCAATAAAGCGTTTGAATTCTTTTGGTTGCACAGTGACAGAGAATCGCTTTTTAGACGGAAAAGCTAAGCTGCAACTGCTTAACAGTATCATGACACCAAAAAGAGAATTACAGTTTTCTTACGAGTGCTTGGATGGATTGACTACTAAAGATATTATCAGTCCGGACAGCTTCGATTTTTCTGCCGGTTCAAGTTTTAAAATCGAGGATCGATTCTGTAAAGTGCTGTTTCTTAAAAATTATTCCATCGAGCTGAATGATGAAGTTATAACCGATTTTGCTAAATTGCAATATAACTTTACAATCAATGTTCATATGAAAGTAATGGATAATGCCGATGCGTTGGCACTAGTAAAGAAACAAAAAGCATCAATGGAAATGAATAAGGCCTCGGAGCAGAGAAAAGCAATGAAAGCAGGCTATGATTCTGATATGATACCGGATGAGATAGTCGAGAGCTTAGAGGAAGCATCTGAATTACTAGAGAACATCAGAAAGCGAAATCAGCGCCTTTTCTCTTGTCAGTTTGTGATACTGCTGAATTGTGAAACAGAAACAGAGTTAAAGGAAGCAGAAAAGCGGATGCGTAATATCGCTAAAAAACATAGCTTGGAATTGGGCGGAATTTCATTTTTACAGGAACAAGGCTTCCAAGCCTCTTTGCCTTTCTGTTATTCAAAGTATCCGTTAAGCAGAACATTACCGACTGCAACTGCAAGTACATTTATACCGTTTTCAAGTGCAGACCTTTTGCATCTCGGAACAAACTCAATTTATTATGGTGTAAACGCTGCATCAGGAAACTTGATCTATTGTGATCGTACTTTGCTGTTGAACCCTAACGGCTTTATTTTGGGGAAATCAGGCAGCGGTAAATCTTTTTTCGTAAAAAAAGAAATTGCTTGCAAGCTTATCAGTGATACTAATTGTGATTGTATTGTCATTGATCCTGAGGCTGAATATACATTATTAGCTGATTTAAAAGGTATTGACGGAACAGTTGTTTCAATAAATAATGCCAGTGATATTCATTTGAATCCTTTGGCAGGAGATATTAATGAAAAAGATTTTATTCCGAATAAAATTGAATTTTTACAATCAATGACAGCAGCGATTATCGGTGAGAAACAGATGACTCCCGTTTATATTTCGCTGATTGATCGTGTCGGCCGACTGCTGTATGCTCAGTATGAGGAGAGGCTTGAAAAAGCTAAAGTTAATGATTCCTGTTTGAATCCTGAAATGCCTACTTATACAGATTTCTATGACCTAATGAAAGCTCAAGAGGAGCAAGAAGCAAAGGCAATGGCCGTTGCGATGGAAATTTATGTGAATGGGACAAATAACTTTTTCGCAAAGCAATCTAATGTTGATTTAAATAATCGCTTTATTGTCTATGAAACACGTGATTTGCCTGCAACGATGAAGTCATTGTCAATGCAGGTTATTTTGGAGTCTACATGGCAAAGGGTAATTACTAATTTCAAAAAGGGACGAAGGACATATATTTGGATTGATGAGTTTCATATGTTCTTATCCTCAAAATTCGGCAGAGAATATATTAAGAAATTCATCAAGCGGTGTAGAAAGTATAACGGCATTGTAACGCTGATTACTCAGAACATCGAGGAAATATTGGAACATACAGATACACGCACCATGATTTCCAACAGTGAATTTGTTATGATGCTGAATCAATCATCATTAGATCGTATTGAATTGGAACAAATGTTCAGTATATCAGAGGAACAAAGCGCTTATATTTCAAACGGTCAAGTTGGTTCCGGATTGTTGAAATTCGGAGTATCATTAGTTCCTCTGATCGATAATTTCCCTCATAATACCGATTTATATCGAGCGATGACGACTAAGCCTTCCGAGCGTGCCATTATTGACAAAAAGGAATCATCGCATGGCTGATTTCGTTAGGTTTGAAAAACTTAACAAAGAAATTGAGTGTACGAAGACCTCAAAGAAGCTGGATGTTAAAGAATTTCTTGTGAAAAGCGAAGGCATAGCAAAAAATACTGCAGTTGCATTAGGGAAAGCCGGTGAACAAATTGTCCGCAATACCTCATATCAAATAACGGATCATACCAAAGACTTTTATGAAAGCGATCCTGATTTTGCAGAGAACGTAGCGAAACAACGGCTTGCAGGCAGTGTTTATGCAGGCCGATTCGCTTATCGAGGGGCGCGTTCAGTAGGTAATATTCCAAAAAAGCATAAGGCAAAGGAGCAAGCCTTAAAGGCTTATGTTGAAGATAAAAAACAGAAAGCTGCAGACGTTATTTCAGAGGCAAAAGAAAAGGAAATTATAAAAGACGGTAAAAAGTATGTAAAAGATAACAGGAAAGCTATATATCAAGAAAGTGGTATAAAGGCAGGATTAAAACCGGTGCAAAGCTCTAAACGCATGATTGCCAACCAAAGTCGAAAAGCGATTAACTATGTAAAAAGTAAAGATACAAGCGGTAAAGTGATAGGTACTTCAGCTAAGGGAATTTATTATGTCGCACGCTATCATCGTGCTATGTTAAAGACAATAGGTACGGTCGTCAGCTTTGCTAAAAATATTTTTTCGTTTGCGCTTGGTTTAATAACATCAAGTATTGGTTTGCTTACAACGCTTGTTACGAGCCTGCCGTTTTTTATCATTTTATTATCTATTTTGCTTTTACTTAACTTTATATTTTCATTGACATATAGTGGTCGTATCTCTCAATTTACTGATAATGAGGTGTACTTAGAATATCGATATCAAGCGAATGTAGCGCCCGATGAGATTTTATCAATCACAGAAACGCTTGGATGGACCTCTGAGGATAAAGAGGATTATGAAGCCCTTTTTGCTTTGCTGCTTGACGGAAAAGATGAAAACTGGAACATCACCTATGAAAAAATGTTGGATAATATTTTTGATAAATATAATCCTGCCAAATATCAATGGAAAGATAGAACAATCAAGGTACATCGAGAAAATGTTTTTGGAATCGATCAAACAGAGTATTTGACGTATGAAGATTACTTAGACTTATTCCCGCAATTTAAAAGCAAAAAAGATATATATGGCAATGAGGAAACCATTGCTATAATGAAAAAACAGGCTTATCAGAGCCTGGAGGAAAACGGAAACAAATATAGCGGTCGCTTTTTTGATAATGTATCCTTTGAACACGATCCTTTAAATCTTAAAGATATTAACAAAAATTCAGCAACATATAAAGTAGGCTTTCGTTCATTTATGGATGGCGCTTTCCATGGGGGAACCGATATAGCAGCACCTGAGGGTACTGATGCTTATGCGGTAATCGATGGTAAAGTAATAGCTACTTATAATACTGCAACAGCGAGCGGTGATATCTGTACTGACAAGGATAAACGCAATGTCGCATTATGCGGACTTAATCATGCCGGCAATCAAGTAGTTATTCAACACGAAATTATTGATAAACGCACCGATGAAAAAGCTTATTTGTATATAGCTTATTTTCATCTGCAGAAAGGTTCGGTTAAGGTATCGGTAGGAGACAAGGTTTCAGCAGGAGACGTTATCGGAAAAACAGGTAATACCGGAATGTCTTTCGGCGGACACCTTCATTTACAAAGTTGGATAAATGCACAAGACGGTTATCAGCTTCCACCCGCAGCAAACGGAAATGCTGTTATAGCTGTAAATGAAAATACGATTGATGCAACTATGTTGTGCAGCATCAAATTCCGCAATTATATATACGGTAGATAAGGAGAAGCTAATGGATGAACAAGTAGTAAACTTTAAGCAGCAGATACAATCGAATATCTATAATAATGCTTTTTGTGATACCGATAAATGGCGTGCTCATTTAATTTATATGATATATAATCCCGATAATTATTGGTTGAATATATTAAGCGTATTTAATTTTCGTGATGCACCGGTTCGTGTGCAAAGGCACACAGCTTGGAAGGATAAAATAGCGCCGGCAAATCCTATTATAAAGAAAGGACTGACCGGTATACCGATTCTTGTTAAAGAAAATAAGGAAAATATGATAGGCGTTAAGATATCACAGGAAAGAATCGTACATGATGCTTGGGATATAAACGATTTAATGGATGGTGATAAATTGATATTAACTTCACCTTTTTTTGATGAAATCAAGCGCGCTCAAAAAAATGGATTGAGCTTAGACTCGAGTTTTTGGGAAAGCTTTATTGAGAATATTATGGCGAACAGATTCTCTAGTTTAAGCCATGATGTGAAGAAACTCTTATCCGAATCATTCCTATATATAATATATGGTACAAATGAAATAAGTCTTGATATAGTGTCTATTCATAAGGATTCGCCTACTTTGCTGTGCCGTATCTATAAAAATATGGTTAAGTTACTTCAAGTTGCATTGGCTTCATTTAGAGATTATGTCACGAGCGAGATTGCAAAAACAGCCGGTGAAAAAGAAAAGGAAGCATTTCAGAATCGTATGCAACGCAAACTTCCGCAACGGTTAGAAGATGCAACTATACGATTATCAAAGAAAGGGGGATAAAAGAGAATGGATTTTAAACAGAGGCTGTATAATGCGAGGAAAGCAAATATTGCAAAGATTAAGGATCAAATAAATGTAATGGATTTGGCACAGGAGATGGGCTTTCATATTGTTCGACATGGTGCTTTGTTTAGAATGGTAGAACACGATTCTTGCGTTTTTTATCCTGATAAAAATGCTTATCGGCGCTTTAGCAATGAGTATACATTACGAGAAAACCAATCTGTTTATAAAGATGTGTTTTCTTTTTTAATGGAGTTTTGTGATATGGATTTTAATAAAGCCTATAATCACTTGGTTGCTAAAATAGACCCGGAAAAAGCGTTTGTCCCAAAGGCTGAGCGCATAGAGAAAAAACAACGTCTTACGGCTCAGCAAAGAACAATGTCTTTGCAGGAGAAATTAAAAAAAGGTTTAGATTCAAATTGTAAAAATGCGATTGCATACTTGATACAGGTGCGTAAAATTGATCCTTCAATCGTATTTGAATTTGTGAATAAGCGAATGATCATGCAGCAAACTAATGATTATGGAAAAAAGAATGTGGTGTTTTTAGGATATGATGAAAACGGCATGCTGGCCTGTTGTGAATATCGAGCTTGCAGCTCCACTGCAACAGCGAAGGGAAGCTTTAAGGATTGCGATTATGATTATGGTTGGATGTATGAGCCGGAAGTAGACGGATCGTCTTTCTGTCCGTCTCATGATTGGTCTAAGCCGTGTATTGTGACAGAATCAGCAATCGACAGAATGGCATTAATGTCGCTGATGAAAAATAGGCAGTTGAATCCAAAGGATTATGGATTTTCAAATGATGTTGTTGCACTTTTTGAAAAATGCGAATATGATTATAAGAAATTTAATTGGTTATCGATTGGTTCTGTGCAGCACTTTAATACTATATTAAAGTCCGTAGAGAGATATGGAATAAAGGAATGGGTTATTGCGCCAGATAATGACAAATACGGGAAAGGTTTGATTTCAGCAATGGAAAGTCGTTTGGAAGATAAAGGTGTTATCATTCATTCGATTCTGCCCAAATCAAAAGATTGGGACCAAGATTGTATAAATCTTTCATCGCCTCTGCAGGAAAGGTTAAAACAGGCTCAACGGCTTCAATCTCAGGATAATGACAAAAAAGAACCTAATATAGATAAGGATAAACAGATAGCGATATAGATGGTTTAAGCCATCTATATCGTTTTTTCTTGTTTTAAAGTGAAATAATTATAGACGTAATAGTAATAATATGGTATATATAATACAAGGGACAAGACGAAGCGAACTTCTTTCTTATTTTAATCTATCTGCAAGACAGATGCAGAACCAACAGAGAAAAAAGAAAGGAGCGGTCAATATGGACATACATATCCATTTTGAGCCTGCGATGTGCTTAGCATTGTTAGAACTCTTGGTGTATCTCATCAAGATTCGCATTAGGCATAACGCTAAAAAAGGCAATAGAAAAGCTTCGTCTGGTACACGAAGCTTTTCTGAGTAAAAATAATACTTAATAAAGAAGACGCTTCTGATTGTCCTCTACACCCATAGTATAATCAAAACAATAGGAAAAATCAATAAATTTTGATTATTTGTTTAAAGATTATGTCTGTCCTATTTGTGGGATTGCAAGTAATTCAATGAATTACTTGCTTTTTTTATTCTAGGGGGCAAAAGCCCCTTATGAGTATATCACCTTATAATAATTCAAGGTTATCAGCTCCTTTCCGGCATTTAAAAAGTAAGGTATCAATCCTATTAAAGGTGTCCTTACTTTTTTATAGTCTTCAATTTTAAGAAATACAAAAAATTTTTAAACTTTTTTCAAATATATTATGAAGGATATAAATCGGAATAAGAAAAAAGCCGATATACTTATATACCGACTTGATTAAATGTTAGGTGTTAAAAAGTGTACGTTTAACAACCTAATCCAAATTTATCACAAAAATCATTTCCATAATTAAAATCGACAGTCCATTTTTTCATTACATTATCACAATAATCAAAGACTTGTCCATAACTAAACGTAATTATAGATGAATCCTTTTCACTCATCATATTCCCATAGTCAATCGCTTCTTGTTCGCTGTTAAATAATTTCCCAGAATTTCCCATTGCGTTGGGGTGGATCACTCCCGCTTTACAAGTCTGCTGAGGTTTTGATTGAGTAGGTTTCTTGTTTGAACCTGTGTTCCCGGTTGCAGGCTTGTTGTAGCTTCCTTGATTACTTGTATAGCCGTTTCCGCTTGTTTGATTGTTATTCTGTGTCGGAGCTTGCTCCTGCGGCTTTTTCTTTACCGTTACCTTATAGCTGCTTTCCGCTTTATTGCCGTTCACATCATACGCAGTTACTTTTACTGTATAGCTTCCTGCCTTCTTGGCATTCACATCGCTTGTGATGATATAACCGTTCTTTGTCAGCTTCTTATCCTCACTTTTTTTAATATCACCGTCTACCGGATCCTTTACAGACTCAATATTAGAAGCAGCATCAAACTTATCTCCTGCAGTAATTTCCACCTTTTCCTTTTTCAGCTTAATAACAGGTTTCTTAGTATCCTTTACAGTTACTTTCAATGTTTCCTCTTTTGTTTTTTCATCAGCGTTTGTAAAAATCACTGTGATTTCCTGTTCTCCTGTTTTCTTTGCATCGAAGTTTTTCACTTCTTTTACTGCGATTCCTTCATCAGAATTGTCCTTATTAAACAATAGGGAATGATCTAACTTATCCCCATACTCCACTTCAAGGTTATCCTTTACAGCAACTTTTAAATCCTTTGAACAACCTACAACTAAAATCATCATAGCACATGCTGCTAAAACACTAAATTTTTTCATCAATATCTCCTACCTTTATAAATATTATATCATAAGGATAAGCTTTTTGGAGTAAATGTTACTACGCATTTAACATTTTAAGTTTTACTTTTTATAATATTACCAATGACATATGAAAAATAAAACAAAAGTTCTTATTTTTCTATGCTCATTGCTTCAATGGGAAAGCGTCACAAACCAGTGTGCTAAAGGAGGAAATTTTTATGAAAAAGAATGAAGCTATGAATTTTGTGATGGGGGAAACGATTGGTTATACTAGGGTAAGTTCACGTGAGCAAGAGGAGAATGGTTTTTCTATTCGACAACAGGCAGAAGCAATTATTGAATATGCAGATATGCTTGGGTATGAAGTGAAGCCTGAAAACATTGTTGCTGATCCGGGGAAGTCAGCAGGTACTTTAAAGCGTAAAGGACTGCAGGCAATATTGAAAGAATTGCCAAAAGGAAAAATTAAACGAATCATTGTTAAAAACAGCAGTCGTTTAACAAGAGATAATCTTGGTAAATATTCGTTGAAAAAAGTTTTTGAGCGCTATGGGATAGATATTATCTGCATGGAAGGTAAGTGGCAAGCTGACAACGTAAATGAAGAAATAGGAACAGATATACAAGTCTTTATAGATTCGCATAATCGGAAGCAGGTTTCACCTGACACTATTAAAGGAATGAAGCAGTCAGCCTTAGAGGGTAATTATTCTTTAGGTGGGAAACCACCTAGAGGTTATCGTAAAATAAGGAAAGAAAATGATAGTGTATTCTTAGAACCAATTCAAGAATATAAAGAACACATTATATACATCTTTGAAAGTCTTAAGCAAAGAAGTAATACATTACAAGGTATTGCGAAGCTTTTTAACAAGAAAAAGGTAATGGGAAAATACTGGACGGATTTTGCTGTTAGACGAATTTTTAATAATCCGATTTATTATGGGGCTTTTCAGTTTAGAGATATCCTTATTGAGAATCATACGGAAGCTATCATAAGTAAAGAACTCTATATGGAAGCCCATAAGGCTCAAGAGATTTTGACAAGAGTTCCTAAGCATTTATATGTTTATGGTGGTTTGGTATTTTGTAAAAATTGTAACACCTATTGCGTGAAAGAAAGTGTAGTTAAAAAAGAAAAAGTATATATTTATTATCGTTGCCCATCGTGTGGTAAGCGTATCAATGAAACTAAAATTGATAAGAGAGCATCTGTATTAATAGATTTGCGTGCATTGCCTAAAGAAAAGTATGATTTGATTGTAGAGTTAGAGAAGAAGGTTAAGAGAAAGCAATCTCGTATTAACTGCTACGAAAGAGACTATGATGAGTTTTTAATTGAGGAAGAAGAATTAAAAGAAAAAACGGTGAAAGTAAGACGTGAAATTCAACAATTCAGAAATGAAATAGAATTAATAAAAGGGAGAAGAACAAAGCGGTTTGATAGCTTCAGCGGTTTAGAGAAATATAAATTAATACATAAGAAATTAGAGACTGTTATTGTTGATTTTGAAACCATGTCTATTGATTGTGTTGAGAAACATGAAAGCTAACTATATGAAGGTGTCCACTGATGTGGATATCTTTTTAAATAACTAACAAAAATCGCCGTATTTACTTGACTTATATTGGCTAAAAATGCTAGTATTAGATTAGAAAAACCGTATTGACGGCTAGCGATGGGAAGAAAGAAGAATTCGAGTATACCAAGTATATGGCGCCATTTGTTAAAAAAATGGAAATATATCGCTTGATAAGCGTATATTTCCTT
>CANSQL010000041.1 GCA_947649125.1 uncultured Erysipelotrichaceae bacterium
ATAATGAATATGATATCAATGATGATAAGCATGATTTGACGGAAATGTTGTATATACTGTTTCAAGCAGACATGCCGGCAAAGGATAAAAAATATCAATTAATTGAAAACTATGGTATAATGATGACAAGAGCGATAGACAAGGAGGTTGATGATGTGTGTGATTTATCACAGGGCATTATGGATAAAGGAATTGAAAAAGGACGCATCGCGGGATTGAGCGAAGCAGTTATGAACGCGATGGAAATCACAAACATGCCTATCACAGAAGTGATGAACGCGTTAAAGATTGATGAAGAAGTTCAACCTGAAATAATTAAATATATCAATTCACTGAATCAATGATACCCTTGTAGAGCAAGCACCCTTAACGGGTGTTTTTTTCTAGGTCAATGCAGGAAAAATTATGGTATAATGATGACAAGAGCGATAGACAGGGAGGTTGATGATGTGTGTGATTTATCAAAAGGCGTCAGAGAGAAAGGACGTGCTGAAGGGCTTGCGGAAGGAATAGAAAAAGGACTTGCTGAAGGAATAGAAAAGGGACATGCGGAAGGTCTTACGGAAGGACAAATACAAATGGCAAGCAGCATAGTAATCAGCCTTATGAAAACAACGAATAAAAGCATGAGCGAAGTTCTGGACATGCCTGATGTTGATAAAACCATTCGTCCTGAGGTAGAAAAAGCTGTAAAAGCTATGATGCAATCTAACAGATAAAAACGAGGCAACTCGTTTTTTCTTTTGCCAAGATAGTCCAACAAGGCGATCCTCTCACTTCAAATCACCCAAATACCAAAAAAAGAGTGCCGAAGCACTCTTTCATATCATTTCTTATTTAATGACTTCAGTTACGTTACCGGAACCAACTGTACGTCCACCCTCACGGATAGAGAACTTAGTGTTGTTTTCGATAGCGATCGGAGCGATCAATTCAACAGTCATTTCTACGTTGTCGCCCGGCATAACCATGTCAGTGCCTTCCGGCAAAGTGATAACGCCTGTAACGTCAGTTGTACGGAAGTAGAACTGAGGACGGTAGTTAGAAACGAACGGTGTATGACGTCCACCTTCTTCTTTAGTCAAGATATAAACCTGAGCTTTGAAGTTTGTGTGCGGATTAACAGAACCCGGTTTTGCGAGTACCTGTCCACGCTGAATTTCATCACGGTTGATACCACGTAACAATGCACCGATGTTATCGCCGGCCTGTGCTACGTCTAACTGTTTACGGAACATTTCCAATCCGGTAATAACAGTCTTGCGAGTTTCGTGAATACCTACGATTTCAACTTCCTCACTTAACTTAACTTCACCACGCTCAACACGGCCTGTCGCAACAGTACCACGTCCTGTGATAGTCATAACGTCTTCTACAGACATCAAGAAAGGCTTGTCAGTTTCACGAACCGGATCAGGTACGAATTCGTCTACAGCTGCCATTAACTCTTGGATAGCACCTACATAGTTTGCATCGCCTTCCAATGCCTTTAATGCAGAACCGCGGATAACCGGAGCGTTGTCTCCGTCAAATCCGTACTCGCTTAATAATTCACGAACTTCCATTTCAACAAGGTCAACCAATTCTTCATCATCAACCATGTCGCATTTGTTCAAGAATACAACGATGTAAGGTACACCTACCTGACGAGCAAGCAAGATATGCTCACGAGTCTGAGGCATAGGACCGTCAGATGCAGCAACAACTAAGATTGCACCATCCATCTGAGCAGCACCGGTGATCATGTTCTTAACGTAGTCAGCATGTCCCGGGCAGTCAACGTGAGCATAGTGACGATTAGCAGTCTGATACTCAACGTGTGCAGTATTGATTGTAATACCACGTTCTTTTTCTTCAGGAGCACCGTCAATCTGATCATATGCAGTTGCCTGTGCCATACCGTCTTTTGCAAGTACGTTTGTGATCGCAGCAGTTAAAGTAGTTTTACCGTGATCGACGTGTCCGATAGTTCCAATATTCACATGGGTTTTGGAACGGTCAAATTTTTCTTTAGCCATTTTTAAAATGTCCTCCTTAGTTTATTTCATTCTCAGATATATTTTAATTCAAACGCTTCATAAAAGCAACAATTAATTGTCAGAACTGTTGTTTTTAATGATCTTTTCCGCAATACTCTTAGGTACTTCGGCATAGTGGTCGAATTTCATCGAGTAGTTACCGCGTCCCTGCGTAAAGCTACGCAGATCGGTTACGTATCCGAACATTTCGGAAAGCGGAATCATAGACTTAACGATAATCGCATTTCCGCGCTCTTCCTGATCGGTAATGCTTCCGCGTCTTGAGCTTACATCACCCATTACAGAACCTAAGTATTCCTGCGGTGCCGTAACTTCAACTTCCATGATCGGTTCAAGGATTACCGGTTTACATTTCTTTCCGGCTTCCTTCAATGCCATAGAAGCTGCGATTTTGTATGCCATTTCGGATGAATCGACATCATGGTAGGAACCGTCAAATAAGGTTGCCTTAATATCGATAACAGGATAGCCTGCGACCATACCGCGATCTAATGCATCTTCCAAACCTTCCTGAGTCGGTTTGATGTATTCACGAGGTACGCTTCCGCCGACAGTCGCATCAACGAATTCAAAGCCTTTACCTTCTTCATTCGGTTCAAACTTGATCCAAACGTGTCCGTACTGACCACGACCGCCTGACTGCTTGATGTATTTACCTTCACAATCGGCAGTTGCGCGAATTGTTTCACGGTAAGCAACCTGCGGCTGTCCGACATTGGCTTCTACCTTAAATTCACGACGCAAACGATCGACGATGATGTCAAGGTGCAGCTCACCGACACCGGCGATGATCGTCTGACCTGTTTCTTGATCAGTATATGTTTTGAATGTAGGATCTTCCTCAGCCAATTTAGACAATGCAAGACCCATCTTATCCTGGTCAGCCTTTGTTTTCGGCTCTAATGACATACGGATCACCGGCTCAGGGAATACCATGGATTCCAAGATAACTTGTGAATTTTCATCACACAATGTATCTCCGGTTCCGGTATCCTTCAAACCTACGGCTGCCGCAATGTCACCGGCATAAACCATTTCGATTTCCTTACGAGCATTCGCATGCATCTGCACGATACGTCCGAAACGCTCTTTTTTACCCTTAGTAGAGTTATATACATAGCTTCCTGCTTTCGCTGTACCTGAGTACACACGGAAGTAAGCAAGTTTTCCGACAAACGGATCGGTTGCGATCTTAAATGCCAATGCGGAGAACGGTTCCTCATCGCTTGAATTACGAACGATTTCGTTTCCGTCCATATCGGTACCTTTAATCGCAGGTACATCTAACGGTGAAGGCAGATAATCGATAACTGCATCAAGCACCATCTGTACACCCTTGTTTTTGTATGCAGAACCGCATAATACCGGGAAGAAATCACCGGCGCAGACTGCTTTACGAAGTACTTTTTTGATCATCGGCACATCAGGTTCTTCACCCTCTAATACCATCATCATCATATCTTCATCATAATCTGCAAGATATTCCAACAGTTTTGCACGATATTCTTCACACAGATCCTTCAAATCTTCAGGAACCTCTGTTTCTTGAATTTCCGTACCTAAATCATTGGTGTAAATTTCAGCCTTACGCTCAATGATATCAACGATACCGGTAAATGTGCTTTCCGCACCGATCGGTAATTGAATCGGGCAGGATTTCGCGCCTAAACGATCAACGATCGTACCGCATGACATCAAGAAATCAGCACCTGTCGCATCCATCTTATTACAGAATACGATACGAGGCACACCGTAAGTAGTTGCCTGACGCCAAACAGTTTCTGTCTGCGGCTCAACGCCTGCTTTCGCATCAAGTACGGTTACCGCACCGTCAAGTACACGCAGTGAACGCTCTACCTCAACGGTAAAGTCCACGTGACCCGGAGTATCGATAATGTTGATACGATGTTCTTTCCACTGTGCAGTGGTTGCGGCAGAAGTGATGGTAATACCACGCTCCTGCTCCTGTGCCATCCAGTCCATAGTAGAAGCTCCGTCATGAGTTTCACCGATTTTATGGTTGACACCGGTATAATACAGAATACGCTCTGTAGTTGTTGTTTTTCCGGCATCGATGTGAGCCATGATACCAATATTACGAGTTTTTTCTAATGAAAATGCGCGTCCCATTTTTCATGACTCCCTTCTTACCAGCGGTAGTGAGCAAATGCTTTATTTGCTTCTGCCATTTTGTGAGTATCCTCACGTTTTTTCACAGATGCTCCGCTTCCGTTAGCGGCATCCATAATTTCAGCGGCAAGGCGCTGTTCCATTGTTTTTTCATTGCGCAGACGAGCGTAATTTACGATCCAGCGCAGACCCAATGTCAAACGTCTTTCCTGAGATACTTCAACCGGTACCTGATAGTTGGCACCTCCGACACGACGAACCTTAAGCTCAAGCATCGGCATAACATTTTCTAACGCCTGCTCGAATACTTCCATCGGCTTGCGTCCTGTTTTTACTTCGATAATATCAAACGCATTGTACAGAATCTTCTGTGCAACTCCTCTTTTTCCATCAATCATGATTTTATTGATTAAACGAGTAACCAATTTGGAGTTGTAAATCGGATCAACTAATACATCGCGTTTGGCAATATGTCCTTTTCTGGGCATGTGTATCCTCCTTTCATCATTGATGGCTATTTTTTAGCTTCTTTAGGTTTCTTTGCTCCGTATAATGAACGGCTCTGATTTCTGTCCGCAACACCTGCGCAGTCCAATGTACCGCGGATAATGTGGTAACGAACACCCGGAAGGTCCTTAACACGGCCTCCGCGAATCAAGACAACGCTATGCTCCTGCAGGTTATGTCCTTTACCCGGGATATAAGCAGTTACCTCCATTCCGTTACTCAAGCGAACACGCGCATATTTACGAAGGGCTGAGTTCGGTTTCTTCGGTGTCATCGTACCCACACGAGTACAAACTCCGCGCTTCTGCGGTGCGCTCAAGTTGGTAGGGCGGCGCTTTAATGAGTTGAATCCTCTGTTTAGAGCCGGTGATTTCGATACATTAACGCTCTTTTCACGACCTTTACGAATTAACTGGTTGATTGTTGGCATAATATCCTCCTTTCTCTTACACACAATTCCTGGTGTGTCATTTTGAAGTGTAAATTTTATTCTCCTTACGGAGAATCCTAAACACTCGCTTATATATGATAAATCATTCGTTTGTCAATGTCAATTATTTTTTTATGAAAATACGCATTTTCTCATATTTTTTCACTGCCGTATTCGATAAGCGCTTTAAGTCTTAATCAATCCGTGCTTACAAGCATATAAACTAACTGCATCACACCTTAGTATTCATTGCCGATTCCCGCTTTTTCCCTATCATATATTACTTTATCAATCGTCAGTTTCCATCATGCCCTCTCCATATCCTCACTACATTCTTACCGCTGTCCTTATTATCTCTCTTCATCTCTTTTTTTCACATCTCTATTTCCGTAAAACAAAAAAAATCTTCTTTCGCAGCCGCGCTGCTACTCGAAGATTTCATTTTATAAATCGTCTCTGAACAGGAATTCATCCTCAGGATCATCAATGATCGGAGGTAAATCCTCAACTCTGATAAAGCCCGGAATATCATTATGATCATTCACGAAGGACAAGATATCATCTTCTTCCTCTTTGCGATTGCGCTCTTCACGCTTCGCACGAAGCTCATCTGCCTTTTCCTTCACGATATGATTCATCGGACGATCGGCAAGACTGCCTGTTCCGGCCGGAATCAATTTACCGATAATGACATTTTCCTTCAAGCCGATCAAATGATCGCGCTTCGCTTTGATTGCCGCATCGGTAAGAACCTTCGTCGTTTCCTGGAAGGAAGCTGCCGATAAGAAGGAATCTGTTTCTACGGAAGCCTTAGAAATACCCAACAGCACCGGCTTAAAGGTTGCCGGACGCTTGCCGGACAATAAGGCTGTACGGTTGATCTTGGTGATCTCGGTCAAGGAAATCTGAACGCCCGGATTCAGCTTCGTATCATTACCTTCAAGCACTACGACCTTACGCAGCATTTGACGGATCATGACCTCGATATGCTTATCGCTGATTTCAATACCCTGACTTTGGTAAACCTTTTTTACTTCCTTCAGAATATAGTTCTGTACCTGACGTACACCTGCGACCTTCAACAATTCCTTCGGATCGACCTGACCCTCGGTAATCTTATCACCGGCCTCAACGATTGCTCCGACCTTCATCCAAGAACGGATTGCCTGCGTCGGCAATACCTTGTGGGCAATGCTTTCCTTATCGTTAGTGATAACGACTTCCATGCCTGCCACACCCTCCAGTGTATCAACTGCGGTGATCTCACCGCTGATCTGTGCTAAGACTGCCGCACCCTTCGGACAACGTGCCTCAAACAGCTCCTCGACACGCGGCAAACCTTGTGTGATATCGCCGCCGTCTGCGCTTGCCACACCGCCGGTATGGAAGGTACGCATGGTCAGCTGAGTACCCGGCTCACCGATTGACTGTGCCGCCATGATACCGACTGCTTCACCGACCTCAACATCCTTGCCGGTTGCCATATTGCGACCGTAGCATTTTTTACATACACCGTAAATCGATTTACATGTGAATGCAGAGCGGATATACATACCGTCAATGCCGCTGTCCTCAATGCGCTTCGCAATTTCATCACTGATGAACTGATCGGATTCAATCAGAATTTCACCTGTATTCGGATCGGTAACCGTCTGCTTTGCATAACGTCCGCATAAGCGATCGTATAAGCTTTCGATCACCGTATTTGTCTTACGGTCGATAATCGGTTCTACCCAATAGCCGCGATCGGTACCGCAGTCCTCCTGCTTAACGATAACATCCTGTGCAACATCGACAAGACGACGAGTCAGGTAACCGGATTCCGCTGTTTTCAAGGCGGTATCGGTCAGACCCTTACGTACACCGTGAGTGGAGATAAAGAACTCAGATACGTTCAGACCTTCACGGAAACAAGAGTAAATCGGAACCTCGATGATTGACGGAACATATCCGCCCTTCGCTGATTTCGACTGTGACGGCTTTGCCATCAGACCGCGCATACCGGCCAACTGGGTAAAGTTAGAGGTATTACCGCGGGCTCCTGAGCGCGCCATCATATTGATTGGATTTTTACGATCCAAGGAAGCCAACAGGGAATCGGCGATTTCATCCTTGACATCAGCCCAAAGCTTGTTTAAGTGACGCTCCCATTCCTGCATCGTCAGCTTACCTTTGGCACGCAGCGTTTTCAGTTGCTCAGCCTTTTGTTTACCGTATTCCACCATTTCATATTTATTCGGTGCCACCTCGATATCCGCAAGTGATACGGTGATACCGGCAACAGTAGAGTACTTAAAGCCCATATCCTTTACCTCATCAAGAATCTGTGAGGTTTTTTCCGTACTGTAGCGTTTAAATACTTCACCGATGATTTTTCCCAAATCCTTTTTCTTGAAGGCAGGAACGATCGGCAGTTCGGCAATCGCCTGCTTTACATCCTCACCCATTGCCAAGAAATAACGATCCGGTGTTGCTTCAAAGTTTTCTTTTGACACTTCATTTAAGTAAGGGAAATCTTCAGGGAACATACTGTTGAATATTACCTTGCCGACAGTAGTCAACAGGTATTTATTTTTCTGTTCCTCGCTGAAGCCTGTCTTTTTCAAGGCACTCGCACGCACCGCAATGCGGTTATGCAGATGCACCTCTTTTGTATCGCAGGCCATCAGTACCTCGGCTACGCTTCCGTATACGGTACCCTCGTGGTTCGCATACGTATTCCATAATTCGGCTGACTGGGGACAATCCACCGCTTCATATTTATCTGCTTCCTTACGGAATTCTGCTTCTGATTCTTCCATCGTCAAATAGAAGTTACCCATGACCATATCCTGTGACGGCGTAACGATCGGTTTACCGTCTTTGGGACCCAGGATATTATTGGAGCCAAGCATCATGATCAATGCTTCGGCACGCGCATCCTCACCGAGCGGTACGTGGACCGCCATCTGGTCACCGTCAAAGTCGGCATTAAATGCGGTACATACCAACGGATGCAGACGAATGGCACGTCCTTCCACCAGCTTCGGCTTAAATGCCTGAATACCTAAACGATGCAGCGTAGGCGCACGGTTCATCAATACCGGATAGCCATCGATGACATCCTCAACGATATCCCATACACGAGAATCCTGACGATCGATCAGCTTTTCGGCTGTTTTCGGATTGGACGCAATCTCACGATTGACAATCTCATTGATCACAAACGGCTTAAACAGCTGAATTGCCATTTCACGCGGAATACCGCACTGATACATTTTCAAATCCGGTCCTACGGCAATAACGGAACGACCTGAGAAGTCGACACGCTTACCTAACAGGTTTTGACGGAAACGTCCCTGCTTACCCTTTAAGGAGTGAGACAGTGACTTCAAGGCACGTCCGCCGGCACCGGTAATCGGTTTTGAACGACGCCCGTTATCAATCAACGCATCTACTGCCTCTTGAAGCATACGCTTTTCATTCTGTACGATAATAGCCGGTGTTCCCAGCTCCAACAGCTTTTTCAGACGATTGTTGCGGGTGATGACACGACGATATAAGTCGTTCAGATCACTGGTCGCAAAACGACCGCCGTCAAGCTGCAGCATCGGACGCAAATCAGGCGGAATTACCGGAATTACCGATAATACCATCCATTCCGGCTTATTGTCGGAATTGCGGAACGCTTCAATCGTATCCAAACGCTTGATCAGTTTTTTGCGTTTTTCACCGCTTGCGCTTTGCAGCTGTTCCTGAATATTCGCAAATTCCTGATCTAAATTGATTTCCTCAAGCAGTGTTTTCGCAGCTTCGGCACCGGTTTGTGCCACAAAGGTACCCGGTCCGTAAAGTGCTACATTTTCACGATATTCCTTTTCGGAAAGAATTTGTTTATAGGAAAGCTTGGTATCCTTAGGATCGGTTACGATCCAAGATACGAAGTATACGACTTCCTCTAACTGCTTCGGAGTAACATCCAAAAGCATTGCCATACGGCTCGGAATTCCGCGCAGATACCAAATATGGGCAACGGGAGCCGCTAATTCGATATGACCCATGCGTTCACGGCGAACACTGGATTTTGTGATTTCCACACCGCAGCGATCGCAGACAACGCCCTTATAGCGTACCTTTTTGTACTTTCCGCAATAGCACTCCCAGTCCTTGCTGGGACCGAAAATGCGCTCGCAGAACAAGCCGTCACGCTCCGGCTTTTGAGAACGATAATTTATGGTTTCGGGCTTCTTGACCTCACCGTGGCTCCATTCATGGATGCGCTCGGGAGAGGCTAAGCTTACCTGAATTGAGGCAAAATTGTTTACACTCATGTATTACGCCTCCTCTTCTTCTAATTCGTCAAAGTCTTCGATCAAGACTTCTTCATCATCACCTAATTCCTCGTCGATTTCCTCAACGAAGGAAAGTGCATCATTTTCATCCTTATCTAAGTCGATGGAGTTGTTCGGATCGATCTCCTCATCTTCCTCCTCGGCTTCGATTTCCAGATTCATTAAATCAGATTCATCAACATCATCCGGCATTTGATTCAAGCTTTGAATATTGGTCTGCGGCTTGTTGTCATCATCGTCGCCTTTTTTCAGATCGACTTCATTGCCTTCCTCATCCAACAGCTTGACATCGATTGCCAATGCTTGAAGCTCGTGCTTCAAGACGCGGAATGATTCCGGTATGCCCGGATCAGGAATATTTTTACCCTTGATGATTGCTTCATAGGTTTTGGTACGACCCATGATATCATCGGATTTTACGGTTAAGATTTCCTGCAGCGTATGAGCGGCACCGTAGGCCTCTAATGCCCAAACCTCCATCTCACCGAAACGCTGTCCGCCGTTTTGCGCCTTACCGCCCAACGGCTGTTGAGTTACAAGTGAATACGGTCCGGTTGCACGGGCATGCAGCTTATCGTCAACCATGTGCGCCAGCTTGATCATATACATTACGCCGACAGAGATACGCTCGTCGAAGGCCTCACCGGTACGTCCGTCATACAGCACCTGCTTGCCGTCCTTCGTCATGTTCGCTTCTTCCATGATTTGGCGAAGCTCTTCGTTATTGATACCGTCGAATACCGGAGTCGCAAACTTCACACCCAACTGCTTGGCTGCATAGCCTAAGTGAATCTCCAGTACCTGTCCGATGTTCATACGAGACGGCACACCGAACGGGTTCAACATGATATCGACAGGAGTTCCATCCGGCATATACGGCATATCCTCAACCGGCAGAATCTTAGAGATGACACCCTTGTTACCGTGACGACCGGCCATCTTATCACCCTCAGAAATCTTACGCTTCTGAACGATGTAAACCTTGATTGTTTCATTTACTCCCGGCGGTAGTTCATGCCCCTCACTGCGTTTAAAGACGCGGATCGAATGAACGATACCGGCACCGCCGTGCGGCACCTTCAGAGAATTGTCGCGAACCTCACGTGATTTCTCTCCGAAAATTGCCAACAACAGCTTTTCCTCAGGAGAAATTTCGCTTTGTCCCTTCGGTGTTACCTTACCGACAAGGATATCACCCTCGGCAACCTCGGCACCGACCATAATGATACCGCGGCTGTCCAAGTTACGTACCGCATTTTCGGATACGTTCGGAATATCACGAGTGATTTCCTCAGGTCCGAGTTTCGTTTCACGACAATCAATATCGTATTCCTCAATATGCACAGAGGTATACACATCATCACGTACCAAACGCTCAGACATGATGATCGCATCCTCATAGTTATAACCGTACCATGTCATATAGGCAATCGTAACATTTTGTCCCAATGCCAGCTCGCCCTTTTCCATGGAAGGACCGTCCGCAAGGATATCGCCTTTTTCCACGCGCTCGCCCTTTTTCACGATCGGGCGCTGATTGATTGAGGTTCCGGCATTGGAGCGCTCAAATTTACGGATATTATATTCGCGATTTCCCTCAGCTTCCGCAACTACGATACGCTGAGAATCGACATATTCAACAACACCGTCACCCTTGGATACGATTCCGGCACCGCTGTCCTTAGCGATTTTATATTCAATACCGGTTCCGACATACGGTGAATGCGGGTTCAGCAACGGCACTGCCTGACGCTGCATGTTGGCACCCATCAGGGCACGGGAAGCATCGTCATTTTCCAAGAACGGTACACAGGCTGTCGCAACCGAAACGATCTGTTTCGGACTGACATCGGCCAATTCTACTTCTTCACGCTTTGCGATGATCGTATCGCCGCCCTTACGCGCAACGACCTGTTCATTTACCAAGCGGCCTTCAACGACCTCATTCGCCTGCGCAATCACGTAATCCGCTTCTTCATCCGCAGATAAATAGATTGCATCTTCCTGTACCGTACCGTCAGCGTTTACCAAACGATACGGAGTTTGGATAAAGCCGTATTCATTGATTTTACCGTAAGAGGTCAAGTTGGAAATCAAACCGATATTCGGACCTTCCGGTGTTTCGATCGGACAAATACGACCGTAGTGAGAGGAGTGAACATCACGAACCTCAAAGCCGGCACGATCACGAGTCAAGCCACCCGGACCTAATGCCGAAATACGGCGCTTATTTGTTAATTCCGCCAACGGATTCTGTTGATCCATGAACTGTGAAAGCTGTGAAGATGAGAAGAATTCCTTGATCGCAGCCGTCAACGGACGAATGTTTGTTAATTTTTTCGGTGTTAAGGTTGCGGTATCCGCAATGGACATACGCTCCTTAACGACACGCTCCATACGGCTTAAACCGATTCTGAACTGATTTTGAATCAATTCACCGACAGAGCGGATACGACGATTTCCGAGCATATCGATATCATCGGTATCACCGACACCGTCCATCACATTCAGATTATACGCATACAGCGCATAGATATCGGAAATAGTAATTGTATGCTTATTCGCAAACGGATCATTGCCCATAACCTTAACGACTGCATCATCCTCGGTACGCACATAAACCTCTTGAATTGCTGCACCGACTAACCAAGCATAAAGCTCGCTTCCGTTAGCTACCGCCTGTTTAACTGCTTCACTTGCACGTGCTGCCAACGGTTTATTTTTCGTACGCGGGATAAAGCCTTCCGCATACAGATCACCGTTATCATTACGCAAATCGTTTCCGCTTGCATCGGTAATACGTCCTAATACATACATGCGCTGTCCGTAATTTAATACGGCACCGACATTTTCCTTTGTCAACAGTACCTTCTCTGCGTAAACACCGCCGTGTACACTGATTTTATCAATTTCCTTCATCAATGCCTTTACATCGGCATCAGTCAATACAGTACCCTCATATAATGTAGTGTCCTTTAATTCTACATCATGTGCCAATACACGACCGATCAAGCCTGTTTCATATGCAGTATCTACGACAACTGCATCAGGATGCGCAAACAGCGGATTGAACGGGAACGCACGCATATGTACACCTTTCGCCAATGCTTCACGAAGCGCATTGCGTTCATCGCGATTGATTTTCGTACCGCTTTTCATAAATACAGAGCCGTCGGCATTTAAAATATCCTGTGCCAAACGATTCTTTTCAATACGATTGATCGCATTTAATTTTTTACGCAACTTAAAGCGTCCGGCCTTTGTTAAATCATAACGGCGCGGATCAAAGAACTTCGCGTTCATTAATGTGATGGAACCCTCTAATGTCGGAATTTCATCGGAACGCTGATTTTCATAAATAGAAAGAAGTGCTTCCTGAGTCGTTTTAACCTTATCGCTTAATAAGGTATGCTCAACTTCCTCATATTTACCGAACAATGTATCATAAAGTGTTAAATACAGATTCATGAAATCGCGATTTTCCTCATCGGTAGGAATATCCTCAACGACCTCTCTGCCGAGTGCACGAAGGAAGGTCTTGATCTGTGTGATATCTTGAGGATCGTCACTGCGGTCCATATCTAAAGACATACCCAATGCCTTAAACAAAATTGAGGACGGCATTTTACGCTTACGATCGACACTCACGCTCAAAAGACGACCTGTAGTCGCTTTCTTTAATTCGCTCATGAACTCCAGCCAAGTACCGCGGCTAGGAATCAGCTCACATGCGTAGGAATCCTTTCCGGTCTTTTCTTCATAGCCGGTTGAGAAATACGCACCCGGTGATCTTACGATCTGAGATACGATAACACGCTCGGCACCGTTAATAATAAAGGTACCTGTTTCGGTCATCAACGGGAAATCGCCTAAGAACACGTCCTCCCATTTATTCATGACCTCGCCCGTTTGATTATCGGTTATCTCTAATTCCATGCGGGCCTTTAAAGGAGCCGCAAAGTTACATTCCCGATACTGCGACTGCTCAGCTGTATATTTCGGTTCACCGAATTCATAATCAATGAATTTCAGTCTGATGTTTCCACCATAGTTAGAAATCGGATATATTTCATTAAATACCTCTGCGATTCCTTCATTTTTGAACCATTCAAACGAATTCGTCTGAATCTCTACCAGATTAGGTAAATCCAGATGCCCGCTTACCTTTGAATAGTCCCGACGCTCTGCCTTTTTACCGGAGGCGACAATACGATAAGGCTGTTTTTTGTCCATGTATGCCATCCTTTCTACATGTTTCTGACACTAAAATTAGGGCAAGATATGCCATTTTAATTTTTAGTATTATGCAATTTATTATAATAGCAACAGATAGTCAAGTTGTCAATCTTTTTTTGCCTTTTTTTGCCACTTTTTAAGCTTTGTCCTTGACATTGCACAATTTTACTTATTTTTATGATAAAACAGCTTTCTTTTCCTTTAGCGCACAACGAAGGTCGACCAAACAAAAAATCAGCTGTGCTTCAAATTCAATTATCGCACAGCTGATTCTCATATACTGTCAAATTATCTTGTTTTTATCCGAAAACACTTGTTTCTATTCGTTGCTTTCAAGCCTTTGCGCCCTTAATATAAAGTAACCCTTATCCTTTTTAAGGATTTCACAGTTTCCGAATACGGATTCAATATATTTTTTGGCACTTTCCGCCCCTTGAGCTTTGCGTATTACGACCCACAGCCTGCCTTGAGGGTAAAGATGTTGATACGCATTCGCAAAGATCGGATAAATGACTTTTTTACCGGTACGTATCGGCGGATTGGTGATGATATCACTGAAGCATTCATTTTCAACCTTTTCATAAGCATCGGATACATGCACCGTTATATCACATTGATTGTTTCGTGCATTCAGCTCGGCAAGCTCAACGGCACGCGGATTGATATCAAGCATGGTAACATGCTTATCGGGATAGGCCTTTTTGATGCTGAGTCCTAATACACCGTAGCCGCAGCCGACATCCAAAATATCCGTTTGAAGCTGTTCCTCATGTTCACCGAGTGCTTCCAACAACACTTTGGAACCGTAATCCACAGCGCTTTTTGAAAATACGCCGTTATCACTGATGAATCGCAATGCTGCACCTTGATATTGAAAGGACAGCTCCCTTCGATCATTCGGCAAATGACGATTATCGGTAAAATAATGATTGTTCATGACATCACCGCCTTTCGGAAAGACAAAAACCCTTTTCAGGGTTTTTGTGTGTTCATTATTTTTAAGCAGTTATTATTTAACTTCTACAGTTGCGCCTGCTTCAGTTAACTTAGCCTTGATTTCTTCTGCTTCTTCAGGCTTGATGTTTTCCTTGATTACGCTCGGAGTCTTGTCAACTAAGCCCTTTGCATCAACTAAGCCTAAGCCTGTGATTTCACGTACTGCCTTGATAACGGCAACCTTAGTTCCGCCGACATCAGTTAATGTAACAGTTACTTCACTAGGTCCTGCAGCTGCGCCTGCATCAGCAGCAGCGGCAACGGCAACAGGTGCTGCCGCAGAAACACCGAATTTTTCTTCGATTGCTTCAATTACATCATTCAGTTCTAAGATAGTAGCTTCTTCTAAGTAAGCTAAGATATCGTCCTTTGTTAATTTAGCCATTTTATTTTCCTCCTATTAGCTTTATTACGCTTCCGCGCTTTCTTTTTGTTCTTTTACTGCATTAAGGGCACAAGCAAATTTGCGTACCGGTGACTGCAGACAACCCATGAATTTCGCGATCATGCCTTCGCGGTTCGGTAATGTTGCCAGCTTTTGGATCGTATCCAGTGCTACGACCTTGCCTTCTACAATACCGCTTTTCAACACCAATGCTTCGTGATCCTTTGCGAATTTCGCAAGTACACGTGCCGGTGCTACGGCATCGTCACCGAATGCGATGGCGTTAGGACCGATTAAATCCTTTGCCAAATCGTCGGCTCCTGCCTCTACTGCCGCACGCTGTGCCAATGAGTTCTTGTAAACCTTGAAGTCTACGTTTTCTGCGCGCAGCTCGCGACGCAGCTTTGTGATCTCGGCAACAGTTAAACCGCGGTATTCAACTACTACGGTTGATTGTGCATTTTTCATCTTTTCGGCGATTTCGGTTACGACCGCTTTTTTGCCGTTGATGATAGCCTCGTTCATTTTTACACCTCCTGTTTTCTGTAATAATATACCTGAAGGTAATATAAGAAACGTCCGCACTCATAGACGAAAGCGCGGACGAAAGCTGATATGTTTACTTTCTACCTCGGTAACATGATTAAGTCCGAAGGACCGTTACTGTCTATGGTATATCATTTACTGTACTATTGTAAGTGAAGTCTCGGAAATTGTCAAGACAATCAGTCTTTAGAAACGCGGATTCCCGGACCCATTGTTGTAGAAACTACAACATTTTTCATGTAGACACCTTTTACGGCTGCCGGACGAGCCTTCGCAATCGTATTGTAGATGGCATTGAAGTTTTCTACCAGCTGCTGATCCTCAAAGCTTACCTTTCCGATCATTAGGTTGATATTTCCTTCTTTGTCTACACGGTATTCTACCTTACCTTTTTTGATATCCTCTACCGCTTTCGCTACATCCATTGTAACGGTTCCGGTTTTCGGATTCGGCATTAAGCCCTTAGGTCCTAATACACGACCTAATTTACCTAATTCACCCATCATGTTCGGAGTTGCGACGATAACGTCGAATTCGAACCAGCCCTTAGCGATTTGATCTAAAAGCTCTTTTCCTCCTACATGATCTGCACCTGCGTTTTTAGCCTCTTCTTCCTGAGGTCCCTGAGCGATTACACAAACGCGCTGTGTACGTCCGGTACCGTGCGGCAATACCATTGCGCCGCGGATTTGCTGATCCGCATGACGTGGATCGACATTTAAGCGGAAGCTTACTTCTACAGATGCATCAAATTTCGCACAATTTGTTTCCTTTGCCAGCTTGATTGCTTCTTCAACCGAATAAGTCTTGGTACGGTCTACTTTTTTCGCAGCTTCAGCGTATTTTTTTCCTACTTTTGCCATTTCGTTTTCCGTCCTTTCTTATTCAAAGCCTTCTACTTCAACGCCCATGTTACGTGCTGTACCGGCAATGATACGCATTGCTGATTCCACATCGTTGGCATTTAAGTCCGGCATTTTGTATTCTGCGATTTCACGCAGCTGATCCGCTGTAATCTTTCCGGAAATTTCCTTCTGATTACTGGATGCCTTAGCGATACCTGCTGCCTTTTTGATCATAATGGCTGCCGGTGTCGTTTTTAATACGAAGTCAAAGCTCTTGTCTTCGTATGCAGTAATGATGACCGGTACTAAATCACCGCCGCGATCTCTTGTCGCATCGTTAAATGCGGAACAGAACTGCGGCATGTTAATTCCTGCGGATGCAAGTGCCGGTCCCGGTTTTGCGCCCCCTGCCGGGAACTGAAGTTTACAAACCTTTGCAACTTTCTTACTCACAAGACACACCTCCTATTTTTGTTGTCTTATGCAGTGGTACGAGCCATTGCGAGCTCTCCCACGCAATCTCAAAAGCACACAAAAACGTGCGCCTATATAGTTTATAATGAATTGAATGAAATTGCAATCTTTTTTTTCATTTTCTTTTAATTAAGGGGTCGACACTCTAATTGAGCGCTTTTTACGGCGTTAATGAGCGCTGCTTACTATCTTTTTTACCTTTCTCGGGAAACAGACAATAAAGCATTTGTGCGCTGATCCGTTCCCTTTAAGCATTCCTGTTTCCCAAAATCAATATTTTTTCATTTTTGGGAAACAGTCATTGTTCCAACAGCCAATCTGAAATATCGATGATTCTGATTCCCTCACAAAGATACTCCCCGTGATGTGTTCGCGCAATTACCGTTTTAGGGTACGCATCATTGATTTTCAACAACGGTGTAACCTCTCTTTGAAAGGTCTTATCATCACTGATATTATCCGATACTTGAATATACAGCTTTTCATTTCGTTTTACGGCAACAAAATCAATCTCTTTTTTATAAAGAATACCGACATATACCTCATATCCTCTGCGTAACAATTCAATCGCAACGATATTTTCAAGAATACGTCCGTAATCCATATTTTTTATTCCCAGTTTCGCATAACGAAAGGTATGATCGCTCAAATAGAATTTATCATTTGATAACAGATATTTCTTTCCTTTGATATCATATCTTCTGAATTTATAAAACGCATAAGCGTTGCAGAGATATTCTAAATAGTTTCCCACTGTTTTATGATTGATTTTATCATTGTTATTAGTTAAAGCCTGTGCAATATTCCTTGTGGATGTCAGATTTGATATATTATCCATTAAAAAATCACTGATGCGATCCATCAGCACCATATTTCTGATTTTATATTTTTGTCGTATATCACGTACAATCAAGGTAGCAAAAACATCTGCGATATAATCGTATTTCGCTTCCTGTTCCTTGTATAAATAAGAGCCTGCCATACCGCCTTCCGTCAAATAGCGTTCAAATGCCGCATACGGATCATCTATGGCATAATACTGTACAAACTCTTGAAACGAAAACGGATATACCTTTATTTCGAATGTTCTGCCTGTAAATAAGGTAGCTAAATCAGAACTCAACAAAAATGCGTTAGAGCCGGTAAGATAAATATCGTATTTTTCTGTCGCATGAAGGCTGTTGACTGCTAATTCAAATTGCGGACACATTTGTACCTCATCGATCATCACAATATTTTCTTTTCCGTAAGCATAATTATTTTCTATATAGTTTTCTAATTCATGATATTCCTTCAATGATTCAAATTTAGTTAGATTAAAATTGATATGAATGATATTCGCATCTGAAAGACTGTTTGCGATATAGTCCTTAAAGGTTTCCAACAGCTTTGATTTACCGCTTCTTCTTACTCCGGTGATGATTTTTATATCCGGTGTTCCCCTCACATGAATCAATTTATTTAAATACGCTTGCCTGACTATGAGCTTCATCTTATTGTCTCCTTTTTCTTATTAGATTCTAACATTCCTATTTCCCAAAATCAATATTTTTTCATTTTTGGGAAATAGAATTTATAGCTGATATAGAAAGGAAAGCTGTCAGAACTGTATCAATCAAGCAGCTTTATCATACTTATTCACATCAAAACCACGCCTAAAAGACGTGGTATGAACTTGCCCTGTAAGGGCCTGTTGT
>CANSQL010000042.1 GCA_947649125.1 uncultured Erysipelotrichaceae bacterium
ACGGTGTATACTACTTCAAGGAGCTACAGACAAACGATCAGTATCAGTTAGATACAAAGGAATATGACTTTGAAGTCGGTTATCCGGGAGAAGAAGTAAAGGAATATACGATTGAAATCAACAATGGTGAACCAATCAACAATGACTTAAAACGAGGAAGTATTGAAGTCATCAAAACAACAACCGATTCCCTGCATTACACAAAGGCAGAACAGGAATACGCAGATTCATTCCATATTATGGAAGACTACATGAGAATCTACAACAATCCGATCACCAAGGATGAACCGAATTACCTAGCCGGAGTTACCTTTGAAATAGCGACAGATGAAGCGTTCACTAACGTCATTGATACAAAGAAAACGGACGGTAACGGACGTATCGTATTCGATGAGCTTGAGCTAGGCACGTACCACATTCGGGAAAAGTCTACGCTGCAGCGTTATGTTTTAACTGATGAGGTGTTCAAGGTAGAGCTGACCAAGCATGGACAGATAGAAACGATTGAGGCAGATAATAAGCTCATGAAGGCAGACATCAATATCCACAAGGTAGATGAAGCAGACCGCAGTATCGCCCTACAAGGCGCAGAGTTTACGATGTATGCGGACAAAGAATGTACAAAGAAGCTCTCTGAAGCAGTCACCAATCAACTGGGAAACGCAAGCTTTAAGGATATTACCTTTGGCACCACAGTGTACATCAAGGAAACCAAAGCACCTAACGGTTATGAGTTGTCCGATAAAGTGACAGAAGTAACGATCAACGATGAATGGATTAATAAAGAATCAAGAAACAGAGTCATCGAAATCACTAACCGTAAAATCCCGCAAACCCCGAATACCGGAGATCATACAAATATCATACTGTATTTAGGATTAATGGGAATCAGTTTAGGAGCTATTATACTATCAACAAGAAAACGATTTCATTCTTAGATCACTCTAATATTTGCGGAACAAGTCAATATTAATTGGCTTGTTCTGCTTGTTTTTGTAAATCAACAGGTGATTAAATGTTGATTATTTAGGCTGCGCTAAGGTGTATCTTTTTTGTACTGATATGTTAATATATTTATGAACTTATTATAAAGAGAGATATACAATGACTGTTATTAAATGTTATGAGTGCGGTAATGTAATGAGTAAATATGCAGATATTTGTCCGAAATGTGGATGTCCAACTAGTTAAAGCAGGCAAGAAAAAGAGCTTTATATAGGGAAAAACAAAGAGCAGTGGCTATTAATAATATGATTGAATAATATAGTGAACAGGCAACGCTTGGTATTGTTGCATTAATAATCAGCCTGCTTCTTGGATATGGATTTTATAAATGGCAAGGAAGGAGAAGGCAGTATTGTAAGCGTATATTTCCTTTTTTAACGAACTTTTATAAGCGGTTCGTTAATATCTGCTTGATGCTTTCTGAGAGAAACGCAATTTTTTAAGTATCAAATACCACCAATAAAGGCTCGACGATTGTGAGCCTGCACCCCACTTTCAAAAGGTGAGTGAAGAACAACTTCAATGTAAACTGACTCCTTCAGCAATAAAGATATAAAAAAGGAAGGAACTCTCCACAAAAAGTGAAATGAATCCCTGCCTTTTCAATATAATATCGAATTTAATTCAATATCAAATCATCGTTGCCCGGAACCTTATCCGGAGAAACTCTGAACTTATCGAAAACAAAATCCTTTCTGATGTCTAAATCTTCATCTATAGCGTAATTATACATTATCCATCTTTTTGTTTTCGCTGTCAGAACCGCACCGTCGAAGCCTAATTGACGATACGATAATAAAAAATACAAATATTTCAATTCCGGAATATTAATAATGACACTGTTATATTGCGATAGATACTCATACAGCTGTGCAGCATTCATAGTTTGAATGAGCTCAAAATCGACATCTTTTTCAGGGGCCAGCAGTTCATAAAACGGGTAACTATAGGTATTCCTCATTTTCAACTGCTGCGTTAAAGAAGGCAATACTATCACTTCTAATTCGTCAAGCAATGATAATAAATCGTCACATTCATGGGTCTTATAATCTGTCGATAACTCCATAGAGGTATCGGTAAAACGATAGAGCCATGTTTCTTTCCTTTCATCAAATTGAATGATCACGGAATATGTGCTGATGAGCCTTTCAAGTATCAATAAGGGATCTGATTCACTGCTTCCACACATTATATTGATATAGATTTCTTTAAGCACATAATATACAATTTGCCAATCACCAAACTTATCAAACAGTTCATATGTATCAAGCTTTAGGGACAGAGCGTTGTTGATTTCAGCCAGATTACGTTCTATATGAGGGGTAAACTGTTTTTTAATATAATTAGATGCGCTGTTGTTCATCACATTCAAGAGCAACTCATCGGCTTCTAATTTTAAGCTTGTGATTAAATATTTGCTGTCGGGTGTTTCTAATACGTTTTTTAGCTCTGTAAAGCTTTCAATCAAACTGTCTACAGTTTCCTTCAGCATATTAAAGTTAGTTGTCGCATCTCCCTTTTTTAATATTTTTAATTGTTGTGCAAAAAAGAGTGACAAAAGTGGTGTGACGATTTTTTCAGAGTTTTTTTCAGAGGTCTTCAAGTTATAAAGCAAAGATTCAAAGTTTGATATCATGGTAATCACTTTGCTATTTTTTATGTCTATCAGAGTTTTAAACGCGGTATAGGCCTTCTCCTTAGTGTCGAGCGGCATTTCACGCAGTAATGTGATAAATTTTATCTCGCTCATATCTAATGTATAGGTCGGCCTTGAGTCCTTGAATATGTAATTGAGATCGATGTCCATATCTTTTGCAATTCGGGAAAGTATTTCGTAAGGCATTTCACGATAGCCGTTTACATAGTTGCTTAAGGTCTTCGGATGAATTTTTATCCTTTTCGCATAGTCCTTTTGCGTTATGTCGTTTCTTTCGAAATATGTCTGCATAAGACTTTTCAAGCGTTCTGTTATGTTTTCATTACTCATATAATATCACCTATCATAATGATATTATAATTCCCTGTTCAAAACTTATTTAGGCTCAAAACGTCGCTTTTATATAAAAGTTGTATAATGTTTTGGGCTCTGTTCTGAGACAAATAGCTTCCTTTCTATTTTTTTGTATCGGTGGAACTGTTTCGCTGCATTATTATTTTTTTTTAGTTTTATCATCTCCCCTTGCTGCACATGCTTTAATAAGTATAACATATATCTTATGGTTCTAAAAGAAGTTTTACGAAATAGTTAAAATTATAAATAAAAAAAACTAAATCTAATCGATTTATCTGTGCTGTATTTAATTGTAAAATCAATAAGAAAGCATCTGTATGTAAAAGGAAACGGTCAAAGTTTAATCACCTATAATTTTTTCCTTTTTAAGAAAATACAGTCAATCAGCTATGTACTTTTTGTTTTATCCAATGAATTTCAATAAATTCAATGTCATCAAGGGCACCTAAAAGCCTTACACCGTTGTTTACAACAAAAGTCTCGGGGTATATGAGTGCCCGGTTCTTAATAAAGACATAATTAAATAATCCTTTTGTGAACATTTATAATAAAAGTAATCCCCTCTGATTAATGTATTGATCAAGGGATGCTCCCGGTTTCGATTATTAATTTTTAATTTCGCATTTTTATCGATGCAGTTAAGAAAAGCAGGCAGCCATTCGATTCTGGGTAAAATGTCGATATCCCAATCGATAATTTTATTATTCACTCTGATTCTGTTTGCGTTAATCCTGTTCTTAAACAATATCGGAGTGATCAAGGGTGTGCTATTATTCAATAATTCAAAGCCCCTGATACCTTTAAAAGATTTAGAGTTTGTCTTCTTATCATAAGCATACTGCAGCCCAATCAGATGGGGCAGTTGTTGTTTCAAAAATTTAACGATTATTTTATCACCATCTTTTTTCTTAACACACAATAGCTTATTATCAAATTTTAAAAAATAATCTGAATATTCTTTAAAAGAGTAGTGATTAATATCTATTTTTTTATTTACTTGATCCAAAGGAATTGTCATATTCTAGTATCTCCATAAAAAAAGCCTCATCGGAGACAGATAAAATAATGAAATCGGATCTAATGAATGTATAAGACCGGATACAACTTCGCAACATTTTTTTGACGCCCTATGCGCAGGGTCTCTCCCGATTTCCTGGGAGCCGCAACTCAACGATAAATCGCCTATGCCGTTGACAGATAACATATGTTCTCTATCCTCACCTATATTATACCAAACTATCATCAAAAAACAACCGCAAACTGCCATGATTTTCAAGATAATTTCATAATGATATGTGCGCAAATCAAAAAAGACATAATAAAAATATATATTCCGCCCGGGAACATCGTTACATCATAAAAAAGCTTCGATCATACCACTGACAGAACCCTTCCGATACTTTTACCGGGCATTGATTCTAGCGCTTCTCAGTGATATTTTGCTTATACTGTGATAAGGCATTAGCGACACCTTGTAAACACTTAACCATATCGTTTTCCAGATTCATGACATCATGTATCAAAGCCTGCTGTTCTGTCGTACATTCCGTTTTCTGCCCCTGCTGAAGAAAGAAATAGTCTACAGAAATGTTAAAGTAAGTAACGAGACGGTAAAACAAATCCAAGCTCGGGCAACGTCCGTCATTTTCAAGGTGAGCCAAGTAACGAGGGTCAATATCGATGATATTACAAAGCTGTTCTCTTGTCATCCCCTTACTTAATCTGGCATTCTTAATTGCTTTACCGATAGGTGCGAAATCAAACTTCTTTTTAGATTTATTCATTAGTACACCAACCTTTATATAAATTAATTTTACAAAGGATTCAAATAATTATGAATGGTCTGATAGACTACACCATGTCTTTATAAGACTAATATATGCAATATCAATTTTTTTATTCCGATCAATATATGAGCGATAAGCATTAACTGTTTTAAATGTTTTATATACCTTGTATATAGAGTCTGATGTGCGGAATAAAAGATAGTGTAAAATCTTTGAAACAAGGCATAACGACAATCAGATACATAGGAGAATTACTCTGTCTCACTGGTAATCTTTGATTATTTCGGCTATAATGTACAAGAATGAAGGTGAAGCCATGCAGGGTGATGCAGAAGCAATAAGAAAACGGTATAAAAAAAGACAGAGACAGGGCAAACAGGATCTGCGTTTTTTATCATTGCTGCTGTTTATCGGTTTATTGCTTTACAGTGCGTTAAATCTCTATGTTTTAACAAGAATTGCCGAAGCAAGTGCTTATCTGTCTGATTATATCGCATATTGTTTGGGGACACTTCTGCTTTGGTGTATACCGTTGAGAATGATGTGGAAATTCAATAAGCTCGGACGATGGTGCTATTGGCTTTGTCTTATAGCTTCTGTATATATCTATCGCGATGCACCGGCATTGTTTCAGGTACAATGGGAGCCGAAAACACTTCGTTATATTTTTCAAGTCCTTTTTGTTTTCAAATGTGCAATGATGATATACGGCGGTATTCGCTTAATGCTGTCTAAAACGATACGAGCGATTTGGAATGTAGATGATTTATTTGATGATGAGCTTGCACAATTCGAACAGGTTGAGGAAAGTGCACCGATCATGTATTCAAAGGCAGAGGAAAAAAGCCGATGGCTGTTGAAGCGATGTGCGTTTCGTTTAGGTCTTTGCCTGTATATCAGCATACTGTTGATCTTTGTGCTTTTGGGCATTATGAGCTCAAAATTACCTGAGCTGAGTGATTCCATATTGGCTGTTCAATATTTATTGTTTTCGGAATGCTTATTTTCGGCAATGGTTTGGAGTATACCCGTGATCGGCATGTACTTGGGTAATCTGTGGAGTCCGTATTTTATACTTGCGGCTGTTTGCGGTGAAATCATCAGACTCGTTATGAGCTATGAAAGCTATATTGAGCTGTTCAATGATCCGCTGATTGTGCCGTTGATCAAGCTGTTGTTCGTAGGCATTGAGGCGGTGCGCTTTTTGATTTTATATTTCTCATGCCGCAGTGCCTTTCGCCATCCGTATTTAAAGGCTTATCGAAGTCAAGCGATTGCGCAACGACAAAATGAAGCAGATTAAGAGGTTGTGAACAATGAACTGAAAGAGAAAAGCTTCGGGAACAGAGGCAACAAAACCGAGGCCGTAAAAAGAGGCAGATAAAAAAGATATAGATAAAAAGGTATACAGCTTGAAACAGCTAAAAAAAGAATAAGATGCAGATCATCAGCAGCATCAAGGAGGAAGGCTTATGAAGTTAAATCAATATATCGACCACACATTGTTGAAGGCAAATGCCGTAAAGGCCGATATTAAAGTATTATGCGAGGAAGCGATGACATATGAATTTGCGAGCGTATGTGTAAACAGCTACTGGGTTTCCTATTGTAAGGAGCTGTTAAAGGACAGCAAGGTAAAGGTATGTACGGTCATCGGTTTTCCCTTGGGAGCCATGAGCACAAGCGCAAAAGCATTTGAAGCAAAGCAGGCAGTGTCAGACGGTGCCGATGAATTGGACATGGTAATCAACATCGGAGAACTAAAGGCAGGAAATTACGATGCGGTACAAAAGGATATCGAGGCAGTGGTAACAGCGGCACAGGGAGCCTGTGTAAAGGTGATTTTAGAAAACTGCTTATTAAGTGAGGCAGAAATCGTAAAAGGATGTGAACTGTGCGCAGCCGCAAACGCTGATTTTGTGAAAACATCAACGGGATTCTCTGAGCATGGTGCAACAGTAAGCGATGTCAAGCTGATGAAGGAAGCGGTAAAAGGCCGCTGTAAGGTAAAGGCGGCAGGCGGTATCTCCTCTTATGAGGAAATGACGGAAATGCTGGAAGCGGGAGCCGATCGTATCGGAACCAGTAAGGGCAAAAAGCTGTTGGAGCCTAAGTAATCAAGGCGTTTAACCGCAATAAAAAGGGAATATGAATGTAGACAGGGGAGTGATCGATTATGACACAACGAGCATTTCATGAAGGAAGTGTCATTCAGGCGTTATTTCGCTTAGCACTTCCGTTATTCTTTTTAAATTTAGTAAACTCCTTATATAATGTCGTCGATACATTTTGGGTCGGACAACTCGGTGAACTGCAGGTCGGTGCAGTTTCCTTGGTGGGGCCTGTATTATGGTGCGCACAATCCTTAGCGAGCGGTCTTTCGGCAGCAGCTGTGGCATTGATCGGCACAAGACTCGGTGAAAATAAGCTGCAGGAAGCAAGTCGTTTCGCGACAACGCTGTTGTATGTGGCAGGACTTTTAGGTATCGCATTAAGTATCTTTACTTTATTGGGAGCGCAGGGCATCCTGCATGTGATCGCAACTCCGGCAGAGCTGTTTCATGACAGTAAGCTTTATCTTTACGGCATTGCGTTTGATTATATCGGTCTGTTGATTTTAAATGTATATATGGCAATCTGTCAAAGCGAAGGAAACAGCAGACTCGGTGTCAAGGTGAATATATTGGCTTCGATTGCGAATCTTATACTGGACCCGCTGTTTATTTTCGGCTTTCATATGGATGTATTCGGCGCTGCAGTCGCAACCGTTGTTTCCAAGTGGTTGGTGATTCCGCTGATCGTATATCAGCTGCTTCATACCAAGGGTGCTATCCGACTTCAATTCCATTCCTTTCGTTTTCATAAGCAGGATTTAAAGCTGATTTTCCGTGTATGTATTCCGGCTTCCGGCGGTCAGTTTTTGGAAAGCTTAGGCTTTGTGCTGTTGAATGCGTATATCGTATCCTACGGAGCCATCGCGATGTCGGCATACGGAGTAGGAAATAAGATAATCAATTTATCGGGTATTCCCTTAGCTTCCTTTTCGGCCGCTTCCTCAACGATCGTCGCTCACGGCTTAGGCAGCAATCAACCGCAGCGCTGTAAGGAGTGCTATCGAAAAACATGGCTGCTTGCCGAAGGTTTTACTATAGCATTAGGTATGCTTACGATTCTGTTCGCACAGCCGTTGATTTGTTTATTCGTGCCCGATGCCGGAATCGCGCTTGTTTCCTATGCACGGGAATTTGTCATATATGCGGCAGTCAGTAGTATTTTTATGTGCTGGTATTCGGTATTATGCGGCGTATTCAACGGTGCCGGCTATACAAAATATACATTTATTCTGGGTATATTACGCTTATGGATATTCAGAATTCCCTTGATTTTACTGTTTCAGCGTGTTACGAATTGGGGCATCACAGGAATATGGATCGCGATGATTTTAAGCAATATCATGGAATGTATCGCAGCACAATGGATGTATATCCGCGGAAGCTGGCTGAACAGTACGATATTGAGTGCAGAGACAGATTCGGATAAACAAATACAACAGAGTACCTCTTAAGCAGTAAGCTTTTCCTTATGAAATGCGTTCTTTTTAAAATAAATAACGTCAGTCGAGCATTTTATGAGTGAAAAGTATAAAAAATATGGTATGATATTAGCGGAAAGGGAGTTGTTAAAGTGAAGGATAAATTAATTAAACAAGCGATCAAGCAGGAAAATGAGCGTCAGCTGTATAATATTGAGCTGATTGCCTCAGAAAATTATGTATCAGAGGATGTATTGGAAGCAACCGGCAGTATTTTGACGAATAAGTATGCGGAAGGTTATCCGAGCAAGCGTTATTACGGGGGCTGTATGAATGTAGACACGATTGAGAATATCGCAATCGATCGTGCGAAGGAGCTGTTTTCCGCCGAGCATGCGAATGTTCAGCCACATTCAGGATCACAGGCCAATATGGGTGTTTATATGGCGCTGTTGGAGCCGGGTGATACCGTTTTGGGCATGAATCTGACTTCGGGCGGACATTTGACTCACGGTCATCCGTTGAATTTCAGCGGTACGATTTATAATTTTGTCGACTATGAGGTACGCAAGGACGATGAAACGATTGATTATGAGGATGTAAGACAAAAGGCACTGGAATGTAAGCCGAAGCTTATCGTTGCCGGAGCAAGTGCTTATCCGCGTATTATTGACTTTAAGAAATTCAGAAAAATCGCAGATGAGGTAGGAGCATATCTGATGGCGGATATGGCGCATATCGCAGGTCTTGTGGCTGCGGGACTGCATCCAAGTCCGGTACCGTATTGCGATTTCGTGACAACGACAACACATAAAACCTTGCGCGGTCCGCGCGGAGGTTTGATTCTGTGCAAAAAGAAATATGCACAGCTTTTGGATAAAAAGATTTTCCCCGGTATTCAAGGCGGACCGTTGATGCACATCATTGCGGCAAAAGCAGTGTGCTTTTATGAAGCGCTGCAGCCGGAATTCAAGGATTATCAGGAGCAGGTCATTGAGAACTGTGCGGTTATGTGTGAGACATTGAAAAATGAGGGCTTCCGTATCGTCAGCGGCGGTACCGATAACCATTTATGTCTTGTAGATATTAAGGGCTCCATCGGCATGAGCGGCAAGCAGGCAGAAAAGCTGCTTGATGAAGCGGGTATCACATGTAATAAAAATACGATTCCGCATGATCCCGAAAAACCGTTTGTGACAAGCGGCATTCGTTTAGGCAGTGCGGCAATGACATCACGCGGCTTCAGGGATACAGAGTTTAAGCAGGTTGCATTGTGGATCGCATCGGTATTAAAAGATCCGAGTGAGGAAAATATCAAAAGGGTTCATCAAGAGGTCATCGGCTTAACGAGTCTTTTTCCGCTTCCCCATGATCACGCACAAATGTGTTCAAGGTATTAATCCTAAAGTGTTTTGAGAATCAGCAGGCATTCGTAAAAATGCCTGCTTTTGTGATGGGCTTAGTGTGAGTGAATATTTTTAATTATAGAGTTCTGCGTAACCATTCAATTCTATGATTATCAATCTTATAGTTATCGGTTATATAATTATCAACAGGAATTCAATCCGATATAAGAAGCAAATAAGAGAAAGGCTGCGCCTTGCGGGAAAGCTCCCTGCATACGCAGCCTTTTAAATTATGCTTCAGCGAAAAGAAACTTCACTGTTACCAGCATCTGCGGCATCCGCAGCTGATAGCGCGTAAATACTGCATCGCAGCGCGATCCTCACAAGCGCGGCGAGCTAAGATACGCTGATTGATTCTTGCCGCCTGAGCAAAGGCGAAGGTACCGAAGCCGTATCCGCAGCCGAAATCACAATCGCAGTTGTCGTTGCATCCGCAGCGACGATTGTTGAAATCGCAGTTACCTCCGTTGTCATGATTGCATCCGCATCCGTTAAAGCAGTTGTTGCACATAAATAAGCTCCTTTCTTAACGGCTGTTTACCAGCCTCACTTTACTGTATGTAAGCAGCGTATCTGAATACAGGAAAAAAGCCCTGAATCGTTAGCTTTACCCAGAACTATTTTTAAAAGCTTTGTGATAAAAAAAGAAATTAATTGAAAAGATGGTAAAAGCCTACTTAAGAATTGCATCATTATTGATATGTGCTGAAAACAACCGATATTTGAAGCATTCATTATCTTGATGAAAAAACATTGGAAAGGCTGAATTCTGCAAGGATATTCTTGTCAAGTATGCAAAGTAATGAAGCGGGTAAAATAAAGAAGGAACAGAAAGGAAATCAATGCTGATACACTTGACGCAGTGAATGAAATCAATGAAAGGAAAAAATATGAAAAAAGCAATCTTACACTAAAAAATGATGACTAAACATGTTATAATAAACATAGTTTGATCAGACAGAAACACAAGCTGTCTGATACAGGAATGTGCATAGGGAAATCCACGGCACATAAAGGAGAGAATCTATGTTAAATGTATTAAAGCATCCTTTAATTACTCATAAGCTGACACAGATGCGAAAACAAGAAACCGGAACAAAGGATTTTCGTCAGAATTTAGATGAAATTGCCGGCTTGATGGCTTATGAAATCACACGCGATCTGCCGACCAATCAAGTAACGATTACAACACCGGTAAGAGAATGTGAAACAAGCGAGCTTGCGAAGGATATCATTCTTGTGCCGATTTTAAGAGCCGGGCTCGGAATGGTGAACGGTATCTGTAACCTGATTCCTACCGTTAAGGTAGCGCATGTCGGGTTATATCGTGATGAAGAAACCTTAAAGCCGCATGTCTACTTTGAGAAATATCCGAAGGGAATTGAGGATGCGGTAGTGATGATCGTCGATCCGATGCTGGCAACAGGCGGAAGTGCTGTGGCGGCCATCGATATGGTGAAGCAGCAGGGTGCGAAAAACATTCGTCTTGTATGCCTTGTCGGTGTACCTGAAGGTGTGAAAGCAGTAGAAACGGCCCATCCCGATGTTGATATCTATTTGGCAGCCTTAGATGAAAAGCTGAATGAAAAGGGCTATATCGTACCGGGTCTCGGAGATGCCGGAGATCGTATTTTCGGAACAAAGTAAAATGAAAGAGGGCTCGCAGGCAATACGCATGAGTGCAACGATGGCATTGGCATGTGTGCTTGCCGTATTCGGCGGCAATGCGTTAGATGAATGGCTTGATACCTCGCCGCTGTTTCTGTTAGGCTTCTTGATCTATGCGATTGCTTCCTCACTATATATGATGATAAAAAGCTTGGGGAATGAGCTATGAATGAATTGACAGCGATGAATAAAGAAATCCGCTTCTATACATTGATTGCGGCAGCGATCCTGAGTACCATCGGTTGGTTTGCCTTTCCAAACGTAGGCAAACAAATCGCAGTCGGTGTACTTGTCGGCGCATTGTGCGGTCTGATCGGTTTTCAGATGATCATACAAAGCGCAAACAGTCTTGAGGCAGATACAAAAAATCCGAAGGCGAAGGCATATCGGGCATACTTATTGCGCTACCTCGTATATGCGGCAATCTTTGCGCTTGCCGTAAAATCAGGCGTAAATATCATTGCCCTGTTGATCGGGATGCTTGCCCATAAGGCATGTATTCTCTTATACACCTATCGCCACAGAAAGGAGGATGATTAATGGAAAGCAGCTTTGACGGAATCATCATAATGATATTCGGTTATCGATTAGAGCTTCAGCAGTCGATCATCAACTGGCTGTTGTTGTGTATCATCTTTTGCGGCTTCTTTTATTGGGCCGGCAAGCAGTTTGAAAAGGCAGATGTGCGAAAGGCACCGAGCGGCATTCTCTTGCTTACGGAGATGGTATGCGATCTTTGCCAAAACATTCTGAAGGACAATCTGAAGGAAAAGACACGGCATTACTTACCGCTGTTAGGTACGCTTGTGATGATGATGGCCTGCAGCAATCTGTTAGGTCTGTTGGGACTTCAGCCTCCGACCTCAAATCTGTCGGTCAATATCGCATTGGCATTGATGATGTTTTTCATGATTCAATACAACGGAATCCGCAAGGGCGGTGTGTGGAATCGAATCAAGGAATTGGCAGAGCCGATGTGGATCATGATGCCGCTGAATATTGTCGGTGAGTTGGCACTTCCGGTATCACTGTCGATGCGTTTATTCGGAAATATCTTAGCCGGATCGATCATTATGATGCTTGTTTATACACTGTTGAAACTGGTGATGCCGTTTACGGCGCTGATGTATATCGCAACACCGTTTCTGCATGCGTATTTTGATATCTTTTCCGGCTTGATTCAAACCTATATCTTCTTTACCCTCGCAAGCTTCTTCTTGAGTGAGCAGGTATGTGAGGAACAGGATTAAAAAACAAAAACTACATAAAAGGTAATATACAAAAATAACCATTACAGGAGGATAAGAACATGGAATTTAATGAATTTTTTGTACAGGGTATGGCGGTATTGGCCGCAGGTATTGCGATGTTAGTCGGTATCGGACCGGCAATCGGTCAAAGCTTGACTGCCAGCAAGGCAGTTGAGGGAATCTCACGTAATCCGGATGCAGCCGGCAAGGTGCGCAGCGTTATGGTGCTCGGTATCGCTTTGGCGGAAACGACCGGTATCTACTCATTGATCATTGCCCTTCTTCTGATTTTCTTAAAGGCTTAACAGCTTGATGGAAAAGAAAGAAGAAAGGAGGCTTTTTCACAAATGAATTTAGATTTTGATATCTATGCGTATTTACGTTTAAGCCCTACCGATGTCATCATTGTGTGCATCTCAACCTTTCTGCTTGTGATTTTCGCAAAACGCTTTTTTTGGGATAAGGTACTGGCATTTCTCGACGCACGAAAAGCGGCGATTCAAGCCGATATCGATTCCGGGGAAAAGCAGCGCATGGAAGGCGAAGCGTATAAGCAGCAATATGAAAAGCGCTTGGCCGATGCTTCTAAGGAAGTGCATGAATTACTGGAAACAGCGAAGGCAAATGCCGCAAATGAAAAGCGTGAGCTGTTGAATGCGGCGAAAAATGAAGCTGAAAATATGAAGGCAAAGGCACTCGCAGATATTGAGCGAGAAAAGAGCGCAGCACAGGATGAAATGAAGCAAGCGATAGTAAATGTAGCATTTGAAGCAGCGAAACAGATCGTCGATAAGGAAATCGATGAAAAGACGCATCAGCGTTATGTCGATGAATTTATTGAGCATGCGGGTGATGAAACATGGCAAGCCTAGCACTGAGCTACAGCGATGCTTTATATGAAATCGCTTTAGAGGAATCAAAAACAGAGGCTTATTTAAAGCAGCTGTGTTTTGTTGAGGAACAGTTGTGTGCTCATCAGGATTTTTTTCGTATTTTAAAGCATCCGGGGATTTTGAAGGAACAGAAAAAACAAAGTCTTACGGAGGTTTTCGGTAAAGAGCTTGAGCATACGGTTTTAAATTTTCTGAAGCTTTTGATCGATAAAGGTCGGTTTCGGGAGGTACCCGAAATCACAAAGGAATTCGCAAAACGATACCGTGAGGAAAACAATATCGTGATTGCGTATGTAACAAGTGCTGAACCGTTATCAAAGAAAGAAATCAAGCGTTTAACTGAAATGCTTGAAAAGAAGCTTTCTAAAAAAACAGAGCTTCAGCTTTCTGTCGATAAGGACTTGATTGCCGGAATCAGAATCAAGCTGAATGATCTTGTTTTGGATTATACGGCATTGGGACATTTGGAACAGCTGAAGCATTTAGCTGTAATAAGTAACGAGCGTAAGGAAAGTGAGGGTGAAGGCGAATGAGCTTAAATCCGGAAGAAATCAGTAAGCTGATCAAGCAGCAGATCAAGCGTTATGATGAAGAGTTAGAAATTGATGAAACAGGTACGATCATTACCGTAGGAGACGGAATTTCCTTGATTCATGGGTTGCAGAATGCGATGGCAGGAGAGCTGTTGGAGTTTCCCGGTGATGTATACGGCATGGTGATGAATCTTGAGGAGGATCATGTCGGTGCTGTTTTAATGGGCGATGATCGCGGCATCAAGGAAGGCGACGAGGTAAAGCGTACCGGTCGTATCGTTGAGGTTGCGGTCGGAGATTGTATGTTAGGGCGTGTCGTTAATGCACTGGGACAGGCGATTGACGGCGGTGCTCCTATCACAAGTGATCGTCATCGTCCGATTGAGCGTGTCGCGCCCGGTGTAATGACGCGTAAAAGCGTTCATCAGCCGCTGCAGACAGGCTTAAAGGTCATTGATTCAATGATTCCGATCGGCAGAGGACAGCGTGAGCTGATTATCGGCGATCGTCAAACAGGTAAAACAGCGATTGCGATCGATACGATCATCAATCAAAAGAATACAGGCATCAAATGTATTTATGTGGCGATCGGTCAAAAGGCAAGTACGGTTGCGCAGATCGTGGAAAAGCTGCGTGCACATGATGCACTGAAATACACGACGATTGTTGCATCTACTGCCTCAGAACCGGCACCGTTACAATATATCGCCCCTTATGCGGGTTGTGCGATCGGCGAGGAATGGATGGAAAAGGGCGAAGATGTCTTGATTGTCTATGATGATTTAAGCAAGCATGCGGTAGCCTATCGAACGATGTCATTATTATTAAAACGTCCGCCGGGACGAGAAGCATATCCGGGCGATGTCTTTTATTTACACTCCCGTTTGTTGGAGCGTGCGGCGAAGCTGAACGATGAGCTGGGCGGCGGAAGCTTGACCGCCCTGCCGATCATTGAAACACAGGCCGGTGATATCTCCGCCTATATACCGACGAATGTAATCTCCATTACCGACGGACAGATTTTCTTACAGACTGAGCTGTTCAATGCCGGTGTACGTCCTGCGGTAGACAGCGGTCTATCCGTTTCCCGTGTCGGCAGTGCGGCACAAATCAAGGCGATGAAGCAGGTATCCGGCTCCTTAAAGCTGGAACTGGCACAGTTCAGAGAAATGCAGGCATTTGCGAAATTCGGCAGCGATCTTGATGCCGCCACAACGGAAACCTTAAATCACGGTGAGCGCTTGACACAGCTTCTGATTCAAAACCAGTACGATCCGATGGATGTCACGGAACAGGTGATTTCGCTGTATGCGGCAAAGCATAAATATCTAAAGCCGGTAAAGGCGGAAAATGTACGCAGCTATGAAAAAGAAATGTTGAGCTATATCAAGCGCGAGCATGCGGAAATCATAACGCTGATTGAAGAAAAACAGGCGCTTGATGCGGAAATCGAACAAAAGCTGAATTCGGCTTTGGAAGCATTTGCGAAGCAGTATGAAAAGCTTGAAGGATAATTTATGGCACAAGGTAAATTAGCGATCAAGGCACGAATACGTTCAATTGATTCTACAAAAAAGATAACGAAGGCAATGCAGCTTGTAGCATCGGGAAAGCTGCAGAAGCAAAAATCCTACATGGAAGAAAATCGTGAATATGCGTTTTATCTGAAAGAAACGATTACTGATATTCTTTCCTCATTGTCTGAATCTGAGCATCCGTATTTAGCGAAGCGGGAAGGCAAAAGCATAACGATTGTCTTTACTTCCGATATGGGCTTATGCGGCGGGTATAATGCGAATGTACTGCGCATGTTGGAAAAGGAAATCGGCAATGAAGGCGATATTATCATGCTTGGATCACGCGGAATTCATTGGATCAATCGACGTGATTTCAATGTCGTTTCGACAATGAGCGAATTAGAGGATGATTGTTATAACGAGCTTTCACAAATCGCAGATGAATGTCTGCGTAAATATCGTGACGGTGAAATTGCGGCAATCAATATTCTTTATACGAAATTTATCAATTCGGTATCCTTTGAACCGACCTATGTAACACTTCTGCCGATTGATGAACCGGTTGAAGAGAAAGAAGCTTATCCGATTGAGGTTGATTTTGAACCGTCGGGAGATCAAATATTAGATACGATCGTACCGATGTATTTGCGCTCATTGCTTTATTCTTATTATTTAGAAACAAAGACAAGCGAGCAGGCAAGCAGGCGTATGGCAATGGAAAGCGCTACGGATAATGCCGAGGAAATAAGAGAAACATTAGAGTTACAATTCAATCAGGCAAGACAGGCCGCAATCACTCAGGAAATCACTGAGATTGTCGGCGGTGTCAATGCGCTTGAATAAAGGAGGTAGCACCTTGAGTAAGCATATAGGTAAAATAGTACAGGTAATCGGTCCGGTGGTCGATGTGATGTTTGAAAGCCAAGAGCTTCCGGAGCTGATGAATGCCGTTGAAATTCCGCTGGAAAATGAAGCGCCTTTGATTGTAGAGGTCGCTCAGCATATCGGTGATGACCGCGTAAGATGTGTTGCGATGGGTTCTACCGACGGCTTGAAGCGCGGAATGAAGGCAATCGACAGTGAAGCGCCGATCAGTGTGCCGGTAGGTAAAGAGGTATTGGGCCGTATGTTCAATGTACTGGGCAGATCGATTGATGGCTTAAAAGAGCTGACAAAAACACCGCGCATGCCGATTCATCGCAGTGCACCGACCTTTGATGAACAACAGACCTCAGCGGAAATGCTGGAAACGGGAATCAAGGTAATCGATTTATTATGTCCTTATGCGAAGGGCGGTAAAATCGGATTATTCGGCGGTGCCGGTGTCGGTAAAACCGTTTTGATTCAAGAGCTGATTCATAATATTGCGAAGGAGCACGGTGGCATGTCTGTCGTTACCGGTGTCGGTGAGCGTACTCGTGAGGGCAATGATATGTATCATGAAATGAAGGACAGCGGTGTTTTGGATAAAACAGTGCTTGTTTACGGACAGATGAATGAATCACCGGGTGCTCGTATGCGTGTCGGCTTGACCGGCTTAACGATGGCAGAATATTTCCGTGACCACGATCATCAGGATGTGCTTCTGTTTATTGATAATATATTCCGTTTTACTCAGGCAGGCTCTGAGGTATCGGCGCTGCTTGGACGTATGCCTTCGGCGGTCGGTTATCAGCCTACCTTGGCAACCGAAATGGGACAGCTTCAGGAGCGTATCACTTCAACGAAGGACGGCTCCATTACTTCCGTACAGGCAGTTTATGTACCCGCAGATGATTTAACCGACCCTGCACCGGCAACTGCGTTTACGCATTTGGATGCGAAAACGGTGTTGGATCGTGATATTGCCGCATTGGGTATTTATCCTGCCGTTGATCCGCTCGAATCCTCATCACGCATTCTCGATCCGCTTGTGGTCGGTGAGGAGCACTATGAGGTGGCGCGCGGGGTTCAACAGATTCTGCAGCGTTATAAGGAGCTACAGGATATCATTGCCATTTTGGGTATGGATGAATTGAGTGAAGAAGATAAAATCATTGTCAATCGCGCCAGAAGAGTGCGAAACTTCCTTTCACAGCCGTTCCATGTGGCAGAGGTATTCTCCGGTATTCCGGGCAAATATACCTCACGTGAGGATACGGTGCGCAGCTTCAAGGAGCTGTTGGCCGGTAAATATGACGATCTTCCGGAACAGGCATTTATGTTTGTCGGTACGATTGAGGAAGCAGTCGAAAAAGCGAAAAGCTTGGAAGGCTAGCGTATGATTCATATTAAGATCATTACACCGCAGGGCCTTTATAAGGAAAGTGATGTAGAGGCTGTTCATGTACGCAGTGTCGAGGGTGAGATGACGTTGTTGCCGCACCATACTCCGCTTGTGGCAATGCTTGAAACCTGTAAGCTGCAGCTTATGAATGACGGTGTATATAAAGACTATGCACTTGCCGGCGGTATGCTTCATTTTCAAAACGATCAGGCAAATATCTTAACTGATGCGATTGAAGGCCAGACAGAAATTGATATTGAGCGAGCACAGCGCTCAAAAGAGCGTGCCGAAAGACGCTTGGCAAAAAAGGATTCCAAAACCAATATCAAGCGGGCTGAGATTGCATTGACAAAGGCAATCAATCGTATTAATGTTTATGGAAAATAACGTATGGGATAAGGCCGTACAGTGTGAAATAAGAAAGTATAGCTGTTGAGTAGTTTAAAGAAGCAGAGACTGATAATCACGGTCTCTGTTTTTGAGTGATTATTCGGATGGAAAGGATTGAATCAACGAGCGGTTTTTATTGTTTTATTTGACTCATTTTAAGTATCTATCTTTATTGATGTATGTTATAATTGAATCAGTTGAAGGAAGCGGTTTAGGGGCTTCTGATTTTGTTAAGTATAACGGTGGGGAGTGAAT
>CANSQL010000043.1 GCA_947649125.1 uncultured Erysipelotrichaceae bacterium
CGAACGGCATGCATGGTGGTGTGAGAGGGTAATTAAATTTACCCTACTCGATTTAGGAAGGGGATTTTATGGAGAAAAGGAACTACGGGGTATTGGATATCGCTAAGTTTATCAGTGCCTTGCTGGTAATTGCGATTCATTGTGCACCGTTTTATCAAATTAATGAAACATGGAATTTCGTCTATGTTCAAATCATCGCCCGCTTGGCTGTTCCGTTCTTTTTTATGGCCTCGGGCTGGCTGTTTTTTCAAAAGCTCGATATTCAAAAGGGAGCGAAAGATGAAGGGAATCTACACCTCTTGAAGCATTATTGGCTGCGTATTTTAAAGCTGTATCTTGTATGGAGTGCCTTATATCTGCCGCTGTTAATTGCTTCCTGGATCAAGGGCGGCTTCAACTTATCTACCTGTATTCGTTTTCTGCGTGATTTTTTATTTAACGGAACCTATTATCATTTGTGGTTTTTACCGGCATTGCTGCTGGGAATTCTGATTGTTTATATTCTTATCATGAACTATAAACGCCGTAATGTATTAAGTATCTGCTTCACGCTTTATATCATCGGTATGCTTATCAATGTTTACGGCAGTGTGTTTATCAATGTTCCGGTGTTAAGTTCACTGTTAAGTCTTTATGAAAATGTGCTTGTAACGGCGCGCAACGGTATCTTCTTTGCGCCGCTGTATTTGCTTCTCGGCTTTTTTGCACAGGATTTCATCAACAATAAATTTAAAAAACAGGCATTAACAGCCTTTCTTATCAGCTTGATTGCGCTGTGTGCCGAAGCCTTTCTCTATCGCTGTTTACATATGATGAATGATTTGACAAGCATGTATCTCTGCTTGGTACCGACCGTATTTTTCCTGTTTATTTATCTGCTTCAGCTTTCCTTCAACGGCAATGTGATTACCTTGTATCTGCGTAAGCTGTCACTGTTGATTTATGTCAGTCATATTTATTTTATCACCTTGTTTATGAATGTACTGAAGCTGTCGAATCTAACGGTATATCTGTTGACGATCGTTTGTTCCTGTGCTTTTTCATGGGGCATCATCGTATTATCCGAGCGTTATCCAAGGCTGAAGGTGATGATGTAAATGAGCTGGAGAGAGATGGCAGAAGCATTAAGTGATGAACAGCTGAGTGACTTGATCGGCTATTTATACGGCTTTGAGCGCTATGCGACGCAGGATCGCGCAGCGCTTGAGCATTTGCTTCTGCACGGCAAAAAACGCTGCTTCTTTTATCTGAGTGATAAGGGAGCGTATAAAACGATCAAATGTCTGCTCAGACATCCCGATCGTCCGCTGCATCTTACGCATTATCCGATTGCACAGCTGTTAGAGCTCGGCGTTATCGAGGAAGTGCCGAGCTTAACGCTTGAAAAGGATTACGGCTGGTATCAAATTCGTGAGGAAGCCTATGACTTCGCCCAAAGGATTGCCCGTACCCGCCATTATGAGCCGCTGATCGTTGAGTTAAAGCGACAGGATGAAATTTTATTCGGCTTATTTCATTCCTATGGCATGTTGGAGCTGAATCAATGCTGTGATATGCTGAAGCAATACGGAATTGATATGGAACCGCAGCATTTGTTTTCTTCCTTGACATGGCGTTTATCACGTCGTGAGGTATTACAGGGGATTCAATTACAGCGGCGAAATAAAACAGCCTGCTTCATCATTTTAAGAGGCTTGGATTTTATGAAAACCTATCAGGGAATCACTGCATATCCCAGTCTTGCCTATGAATTTAAAGAGGAATCCGAAATCAGAAGGCGCAGCGAGCGCTATTTCGCAACACAGCTTGATGCGCTGATTGAGCTTCGACGCTTTCTGCTTCAATCATTTTCCCGTCGCTTCACCAAAACGATTTTGCAGGAGCTGATTGATGCTTATCAATACCATGCCTGTGAGTTTACCTTTGAAGAAACAATACTTCGTGTATTTGATCAAGAATTAAGCAAAAAGCTTATCGAAAAGGCAATTACGGCACTGCCTGATATTTACTTAAAATCGTATTCGGCAGATGAAATATTCAGTGAATAAAGGAGTGATTTGATGCTCAGAATTCATCAGATCAAGCTTATGCTTGATGAAGATATCACATTGTTAAAACAAAAGTGCGCAGATAAATTACGCATTTCCGTCACTGATATTACGGAATATCAAATTGTAAGGGAAAGCCTTGATGCGCGAAAACAGCCGCTTTGTTTTTCTTATACTGTTGATGTAAGCATAAAAAATGAAAATCGCTGTTACCATCGTAAGGATGTACAAAAGGCTGTCAAATACCATTATGAGATGCCGAAATGCGGCAGTGAGAAAGCCGAAGGCAGAGTGATCGTTGCCGGGTTCGGACCGGCAGGTATGTATGCGGCACTGCTTCTGGCACAGATGGGCTATCGTCCGCTCGTGCTTGAAAAGGGGGAAATGATGGAACAGCGTATCCAAAGTGTGCAGCGGTTTTGGCAGGAAGGAACCTTGAATCCCGAAAGCAATGTGCAATTCGGTGAGGGCGGTGCAGGAACCTTTTCGGACGGGAAGCTGACAAGTCGCTCGAAGGATCCGCGTTCCCATAAGGTCTTAGCGGAATTCGTGCGCTTCGGTGCTCACAGCTCGATCTTATATGAGGCGTATCCGCATATCGGAACCGATCGCTTAAGGGATATTGTAGTCAATATGCGCAAGGAAATACAACGTCTCGGCGGTGAAATACGCTTTTCCACGGCGCTTTGTGATATGAAAACACAGGCAGGACGAATTACGCATGTCAAGGCCGATAAGGAGTGGATTCCCTGTAAAGCATTGATTCTGGCAGTCGGACACAGTGCCCGCGATATTTTCACCATGTTGGCACAAAAGCAGGTTGCTCTGCAGCAAAAATCATTTGCGGTCGGTGTTCGCATTGAGCATCCGCAAGCCTTTATCAATGAAGCGCAGTATAAGGCATATGCGAAGCATCCGCGCTTAAAGGCGGCTTCTTATCGATTGAGCTATACAACGACAAAAGGCCGCGGTGTTTACTCCTTCTGCATGTGCCCGGGCGGCAGTGTGGTGAATTCCTCCAGTGAGCCTAACGCTCTTGTCGTCAACGGCATGAGTGAATACGCAAGAGATCGCGAGAATGCGAACAGCGCAATATTGGTTCAGGTAAATCCTGAGGATATCGGAAGTGATATCATGGCCGGTATTCAATTTCAACAGGATTTGGAGCGCAAGGCATATCAAATCGGAAAAGGCTACTTTGCGCCGGTACAAAGACTCAGTGATTTTCTGCAGCGGCAGGCTTCCGTTTCAATCGGCAAGCTGAAGCCGACAATATTGCCCGGCTATACGCTTTGCGATCTGCATACGATTTTGCCTTCCTTTGTGAGTGAGGCATTATCTGAAGCATTTGTGCAGTTCGATCATCAGCTCAGCGGCTTCCTGCATGAGGATGCGATTCTTACAGGGGTAGAAACACGCTCCAGCTCACCGCTTCGCATCTTACGAAGCAGTGATACCCTGACATCACCGACACTTTCCAATCTATATCCGTGCGCCGAGGGGGCAGGCTATGCGGGCGGTATCGTTTCAGCCGCTATTGACGGCTTACGTTGTTCGGAAAAGGTAATTGAACACTTTCAATGCGATGGATTCAAAAGTCTGTAAGAGATCAAAAAGCAATAAAACACAATGAAAAGAACACTTTTTGATAAAGCAGTTCTTTTTCTTTTGTCAAAAATTGAAAATTAAGGCAATTTTTAAGCTGTCTATGCGTATCTTTGTTGTAGAGGTGATTGAATGAGCAAGCGCTGCAGAATCGTCGTATACGGCATCATAGCCGCAGTCTGTATCTGTATAGCGGCAGCATTGATAAAGCTGTTATTTTTCAGCGGTCTTTTTATTCCGCAGATAAAATTGAATGATTCTTCTCATATGCAGGTGGAGGTAAATACAAATTTCAGTGATCCGGGCGCAACGGCACGCTTTCGTTTTCATGATTACAGTGAGAATATCATAACCGAAAGCAGCTTAAATACCGCCAAGCTGGGAACATATAAAATTCGCTATACATTTGAGGAATATGACAAATCGATCGTCAGAACGGTTGAGGTCGTTGATACGACAGCTCCTGCGATCAAGCTGAAGGGCCAAAATCCGATGCGTGTATTTGAAAATGAGGAATTCAAGGATCCAGGCTTTCAGGCATCCGATCAATATGACGGTGATTTGACAAAGCAGGTAAAGGTTGATGCGAAGGCATTGAATATGAAGCAGACAGGAACGTATGAAATTACCTATACGGTAAATGATTCCAGCGGTAATACGACCGAAATTAAGCGTGTTGTTGAGGTATGCAAGGACCCTACGAATGAAAAGCTGTATTATAATCACGATCAGTATGATAATAAGCCAGAGGAATGGTGGTTCAATAAAAGCGAAAACAATCAGCGCACGACCGGCTGTCGCGATGAAGCGATGCTGGCAAAATATGATGCGTATATGATGGGACCTGATGATAAAACGATTTATTTGACCTTTGATGAAGGCGGCAACGATATCACGTATATCAAGGAAATTGCCGGTGTACTAAATGACAACGATGTACAGGCTACGTTTTTCTTGACCCGCAATTATATCAAGGATAATCCGGAATTTATCAATGATTTGGTTGCGCACGGGCATGTGATCGGCAATCATACATGGCATCATTATGATATGGCAACGCTTGCGAATGCGAAGGATATCGATCGCTTTGTTGCGGAAATCACTGAGCTTGAAAAGACGTATATGCAGGTAACGGGTCAGCCGATGAAAAAGGTGTTTCGTTTTCCGAAGGGTGGTATGAGTGAACGCGGTCTGAAGCTTGTTCAGGATTTGGGCTATACCAATTATTTCTGGAGTCATGCGTATTATGATTACGCGGAGGATGTAAGCGGAGAACAGGCGCTGAATACGCTGTTAAAGCATTATCACAACGGTGCCATCTATCTTCTGCATCCGTCGAATAAGGGCAATTATCTGGCGATGGACCCCTTTATTAAGGCGATGAAACAAAAGGGTTATCAGTTTGCGACAGTCGATAAAATACCGAAGAATATAAATAAAAAATAGTGATTATAGCACTAAAACACGTTATTATGCTTTGTTTTGGTAATAATAGATTGAACTTTTTTCGTGAAAAACGGGTCTATTATATGTAGGAACATTCATGAAAGGGGTAATTATGTCAGATTATTATCGAATCGGAGAATTCGCGAAGCTGATCGGAAAAAGCTCGCAAACCTTGCGAAATTGGAATCGCAGCGGTATTCTGAAGCCGGCAATGGTGAATGATAACGGCAGAAAGCTGTATTCCAAGGAGCAGTTAGATCAATTTATCCAAAATGAGGAACGCTTAGTCATCGGATTCTGCCGTGTGAATCGTAAAAGCCGCTCTCATGAGCTGGAGCGTCAGGTTCAGCTGTTAAAGGAATATATGGACGGGCGCGATTGGAATTATCAAATCATATCCGAAATCGGCAGCGGTTTGGATTATAAGCGCAGAGGCTTAAGTGAGGTGCTTTCACTTGTTTTGGAGCATAAGGTCGCAAAGCTGATCGCAGTTCGCCGTGATTCGCTTGTCAGATACGGCTATGAGCTGATTGAGGCTGTGTGTAAGGCAAACGGCTGTGCGGTGGAGTATATGGAGGATATCGTTGACAGTGATGATTACTGCAGTGATATCGCTTCGATCATTAAATATTTCAATTATGATTTTGAAGGGAAAAGAGCCGATAAGGCAAAAAGAAAAATTCGAGAATTTATTGCGCAGTAAAAGTAAACAGATGATTTCAGTTGAGATCATCTGTTTTTTACATCGATTTGAATTGGTTCAGTAATTCAAGCAGCTGTTTCTTATCATTACAGGAAGGATTTTCAATTACTTTATCATACAGCCGATGCAGTGCTGTTTTGATTTCGCTGCCGCAGTAGCCGAGCTGTTTTAAATCATTGCCGTTGAGCTTTAGATCTTTAAGCAGAACGGAAAAACCGGTCGCTTTCATTTGAGAAAGCATGATTTCCGCTTGTTTTAATTCACTTAGCTGTGCTTGATTATACAAGGGGGTTTTCGCATAGGCATCGGCTGTTTGAATGCGTATCAGTGAAAAGGCAAGCTCATAATTCATCGACAGCTCGGCAAGCAATTTTCTCAGTGATAATTCATCAGCCTTGATATAATCGTCATGAAGGGCGATTAATGTGCAGCACTCCGTAATTATATGCTTCGGGTATTTCATCTCACAGAGCGCTTCTTTGGCGATGTCACGGCTTTTTAACTGATGCTTGGGGAAGTGGGCAATGCCTTGTGCATCGATTCGTTTGGTGAAGGGCTTGCCGAAATCATGAAAGAGCACTGCCAGCTTTTCTGTTAAGGTGAAGCCTTTTGTATGATTTAAGGCAATATCGGTATGAGTAAAGACATCGTAGCTGTGCCATTTGCTTTCCTGTGAAATGTCATAAATATTCTTGATAAAGGGAACGATGTACTCTAATACTCGGTAACTGCGCAGTGTTTGTAACAGATTGTCTGCATCACTCATCAGCATCCCTTGAAATTCGGCTTGAATTCGTTCTTTTGACAGTGTACTCAGTAAGGGAGCGTTGTGTATAATCGCAGCCGCTAATTCCTTTTCAATGGTAAATCCCAGTGTAAAGTGAAAACGCAGAGCGCGCAGAATGCGTAAGGCATCTTCATTTAAGCGCTTTTCACTGCTTCCGACACAGCGCAGAACGTGGTTTTTAATATCGCTTTGACCGTCAAAAGGGTCGATAAAGTCTTGTTTCGGATGATAGGCTATCGCGTTTACGGTAAAATCACGTCTTGATAAATCATCGTAGATCGTATCGCTGAAGGAAATCTGCTTCGGTGAGCGATGCTTTTGATATTCCTGTTCGATGCGATAGGTGGTGATTTCCATACGTAAGCCTTGATAAATAACGGTAATCGTACCGAAGGCAGCACCGATATCGAGTACCCTGCAGTCTTGATGCTGAAAAAGGGCAAGCATTTGCGCAGGGGTTGCATTAGTCGTAAAATCGTAGTCATGGATCGTTCTGTCTAACAGAAAATCACGTACACAGCCGCCGACAAAATAACAGGAGTAATTTGCGTTTTCAAATTGCTGAAGCAACCACAGCGTTTGTTTCGGCATATCGTTCACGGCAGCATCTCCCTTCTTATGATTGTCTTATGATTGCCCTTATTATATAATGGTTATCAGAAAAAAGGAAACGAATTTATGAAAAAGATAACGGAAATGGCGCATATCGTATTAGCGCCGTATGTACATGCAGAGGCAATCTGTGCCGATTTTACCGCAGGCAACGGAAATGATACACTGTTTTTTTGTGAACGTGCTCAAAAGGGCTTTGTGTATGCATTCGATATTCAAAAAGAGGCAATCAAGCAGTGTGAAGCATTGTTGAAGGATTATCGAAATGTTAAGCTGATAACGGATAATCATATTCATATGGAAAACTATATCCATGAACAGCTTGATGCCGCAGTCTTTAACTTCGGTTATTTGCCTAACAGCGCATCAACGCTTGTGAGTGAGCCGCAAACAAGTCTAATTGCGGTTCAAAGGGCATTTGCGCTTTGTAAAAGACATGCAATGCTTGTTTTGGTGTGTTATCCGGGACATGAAATCGGTGAACAAGAGGCACAGTGTATCGGTGAATGGTGTCACACGCTGAAGTCCAATGAGGCACGCATTATGAAAATAGCGATGGTGAACAAGCCGCATGCACCGTTTCTTTATGCGATCGAAAAGCTGTGAGGCAGACCAGCTTTTTCAAATGTTTTTATATACTGATTATAATGATGGATCAGGTTTAAGAAAAACAGATGAGCCAAGTAAATTTATTTCCGTTTCTAAGTTACCGATTGTTGCCAAAATAGAATCAAAAGAAGGAATTTCTTTGAATATCATGTCCTTCATAAGGTTATAATCATGATTTAATGCGTCAAAACGGTAAATCGGTGGTAATAATTTCAAACTGCCCGGAGTGGCTTGAGAGTAATTTGCCCATCCTTGCGGATAAAATTTCATTTTAAAGTCAATTACTTTTTTTAGTAAATCGATTTGTTTGAATGATGAATTTTTAACATCGGTTTTTGTCATGCAATAAATATCATAATAATGCCTGGAATACCTTGGAGGCATTTTTAAATGTTCCGGGCGATTGACTTCTTGATGTAATATCGTTATTTTTTTCCAAAATGTCCGCTCAGGAGCAACTGTTAATATTTCAGTGCTCTTTTGATTGAACAGTGTGGGGTAATATTGAGATACATAAGGTGAAATCATTTTCTGTGCCGCAGGAGTCCATGAGGCTAATGCGCCGATTTCTAAGCGTATCACGTGGAGTGCGGCAGCACTGGTAAACAGTCTTGGATATTCAAATATTATTGTTTGTCTATCGTTATTATCAACATAGATATTGACTTCAAATCCGAGTTCTAAGGATAAATCTTTTTTTATGGCAGGGCAAAATTTATCGGCCAAAAAAATTTCAGCACGTTGATTAGCTTCTTTATTGAAAGCAATTTGTTTCGTATTAGACCGTGATTTCCAAGGTTCACTGCGATCAAAACCAAGTACACGCCAGTCTAATACTATATCTATATCCTCAGAAAAACGATTTATTAAATGATACGCCTTTGACAGACTTGTGCCTCCCTTGAATGCAATCGCATCTTTCCATTTTGAATTATGAAATAGATAATCTAAAGTAAAGCATACCCAGAAGTCTTTTTCTATAATAGCATCATTTAACCCCATTTTATCGGCTGTGTTTCTAAATAGGTCGCTTCGATCATCGTTTGAGAGTCTTGCGATTTCTTTCATTCGTTATTTCACCGCCCCACATATTTTACGAATAGCCTCATAAACCCAATCTGTAGCCTCTGTAGCCTCTGTTAAAATCGTATTCTTATTATCCTCGCTCAGCTTTGCAGAAAGCTCTGCAATTATCTTGGCGGTTATATTTTCTTTACCGAGAGCTTTAAGTGCTTGGATTACGATACGAGTGATATAAGACAGTCCGGATATCTCTTTATTGGTCCTATGTTTAAATTCCAGCTTTGTCGAATCCCATTTATAAACTCTGTAAGGACCGTCACTGACATAGGACCATACAGCCGTTACTTGATCGGACAGTCCTAAATAATTCAAGGCAGTATTCCCGCAAGGTGCAATAGTCCAATGATAACAGCGGGCAACTGCTTTTGCTACTTCATTAGGATCAACAGCAACGTATTCCTTCAAAAGACTGCTGTATTTCGGTTTTTCGAAAATACCTTTGGAAACTCGCCGCAATAAACCTTTTTGAGTAAGACGCTGCATGATTTTTCGAATCGTATCCGTATCCGCAATATCGACAAAGTCAGAATTAGTAAATACGGTCCCGTCCGAAGCTGCAGAGATACGCTCTCTTATTTGTTCCATGTATCCAAAGTCCATTGTATCACCTCAATCATGTCACGAATATTATATATTATTCGTGACATGAAGGCAATGCACATTTGCTTCTTAATCCAAAAAAATGATAAATAATATAGACTTAATACCGATTAGATCGCATATTGCTTTTTATAAGCAACTATCCCTGTTTCATTCGATCGATGCTCGCAAGATTTGCCGCGTATCCGATTTTCTTTCCGATTTTTGCTTTTATGATATATCCTTCTTCATCTAATTCCTTTAGTAAATATCTGGTTGAGGTGTTTCCTAACTTAAGAAGTTGTTGTAATTCATCAACTGTCATATAAGACTCGGCGAATAAACTGACTTGGCACAGGATATTTAAGAGCTCCTTTTTTGTTTTTTTCATGTCTGATGCATCAATCAAAGTCTTATAAAAATATAACTGATCACTTAGATCATTTAAAATCTCAACAAGATATGTTCCGGCTTCCTCTAACAAATCCAAAAACATCAGTATGAAATAGGTAATCTCGCCTTTGTTTCTGACATTGTTACAAATATCGAAGGCATTATAGTAAACCTTTAGGTTGTTTTTAATTACATAAGATAATCGTAATGATATAAGTAAGCCCAATTCGTCCTTTAAAAGACAGCTGCTGATAAAGCGACTCGTTCTGCCGTTACCGTCATAAAAAGGGTGTATATACCCAAAGAAATAATGAAAAACGGCTGTTTTGATCAATGTATTCATCAGATCACTCTTAAGCAGGTCTAAACAATCATTCATATACTCGATTATTTGCGTTTCCGGCACAATGCCTCTGTGCTTTTCCTTCTGTGTCGCAGATACTACATGAACCATGTCTTTTCGAAAAATCTTTTCGTCGGGAGCATTTTTTTCATCAATTTCATCTGATACGATATCATCATATAATTTTCTGATATCTTCGCATGTATTTAATGATATTTCATCTGCTTGTATCAGTTTCAAGTACTTTGCCGCAAGACCCTTAAAGCGAACTTTTTTCTTATTGTTTTGACTTGATACTGCAGTTTCTATTTCTTTTTTTGTGCTTGTAATACCTTCAATATCATTTGTGAGGGCAATTTCATCCTTTAAAAAACGATTGATTAAAAAATTTAAGGCAGATTCGGGGACATCCTTGGTTATAACATTAACGGCAGTATTTAATTTGAAAATTGCTTCTGTTTTATTTATCATTTCAATCGGTGTCGTAAAAAAAGCTTGATGATTATTGATAAAAAGAGGCAGCTTGATTGCTGTATCACTGTGAAAGCGTTGATTATATCTTACTTCATAAGTATCAGGTTCTTTATAAAAAAGCTTTGATAATAACTCATAACTCATATAATTGCTCCTTTACGTATCAAAAAATGATGAATTTGATAAGATAAGCTATATTATACTTCATTACCTATCAAATATGCAAGACTGTGTGATAAAGCTTATCGTTTCTCTGTAGCTTTTTTACTGATTGTAAGAAAAGGGAAATCATCAGGCACAGGGCAGCTGATAGAAACAATTTTCTGTTGCAGCGGATGATAAAATTGAAGTTTCCATGCGTGAAGTGCCAAGCGCTGTGCTTTTGGGTGATGAAAGCCATACAGCGGATCGGATAACAGCGGATGCTTTATCGAAGCAAGATGGACTCTGATTTGATGAGTACGACCGGTTTTTAAACGACATTCCGCAAGCGTACAATTCGCATGAAGCATAAGCGGTTCAACATGTGTTTGCGCATAAGCACCGTGATCGGATACACGCATTTTATCTGCATGATGGCGATCTCGTGCGATGCATTTATCAATGGTGATTGCTGAATTGATATTACCCGAGCACCATGCCAGATATTTGCGTGAGATTTGTTTTTCCTGAAGCAGCTTATCAAAATAAGCTTGAAAAAAGGGCAGCTTGCAGTAAAACAAAAGGCCGCTTGTATCCTTGTCCAAACGATGAATGGCACGTACCGGAGCGTGAATATTTCGGTCATGATAATAAGCCTGAACCATATTATGCAGCGTATGTCTTTGGTTTACACCGTCGCTGTGAACAAGCACACCGCTTGGTTTATTAACAATCAAACAAAGATCATCCTCATAACAAATATCAAGATCGCGATTCCACAAGGGAAGCGGCTCAACGATCGCTTGACGGCAGTCAATCACAACGATATCGCCGTCTTGACAATTTTTTGATTGTGTAATTACATGACCATTTAATATGATTAACCGATTATAGTAATACAGATAACGCTGTTTTCGCGCAATCGAAAAGAACATCAGAATATCATCGACACTGATGCTTTGATGAATATGAAAGCTGAGGCACTGTGCTTTTGCATCATAACTGACAGAAAATGACTTCATAACAAGCTCCTTTATTGTCTATATGATAAGCGATTTTTAAGCAATGTGCAAGTGTTGGAATCATCAATAAAGGATTGCTTGGACACTCAGAATCAGGGAAGCACTGAGCAGTACCTGAAGTATGCGATAACACAGATATTTAAGATAATTCGGGGCAATTGCTTCAGCCATACACATAATCTGCATATGAACGCATAAGCCGCCGAAGGACAACAGCATTGCGATCAACACCGTCAGCGAGCGCTCGGAAAGCGGAAGTGATGCCAGCTTGATACAGCCGGAGGAAAATTCAGAAATAACGGTAAGGGGAAGCTGAAGCAGCCCAGGCAATAATCGGGTAATCAACGGAATACAGCTCATACAAAGCATCAGATAACCACCCATCAGATACAAGGTGATACCGCTGTCCTTGATTCCCTGTGCTAAAACATGAGCAAACACAAGCTCTTGATGATTAGCATCGGGTTTTGCGGTAATCGGCTGTTTGCGCGTAATAAAAAGCAGAAGCAGACCGCTGATAAATTGAAGCACAAACAGCAAGAAACCGATTTTGATGTCATGAAAAACAGCATTGCCGAGTGTCATAATAATAAATCCCGGTGTAGCAAAGGAACAGGCATATAATAAGCGCTCTCCTTCTTTTTGATGCAGACAGCCCTTTTTGACTTCCTCATTGAGAAAGGCCGCACCTGCCGGAAATCCTAAAAGCAGCATTGCCGTCACATAGACAAAGCTTTTCCGGCTCATATTTAACGGCTTTGCCAAAAAAAACGCAAAGGGCTTTGCGATCAGCGCAAGACCGCCGTAAGCAAAGATCACTCTTACAAGCACCATGACACAAAACATAGAAGGCACAAGCGTTTCAAACCATAAAACAAGTGCTTCCTTACTGCTTTCAAAGTTGCTTTTGCCGTACCATAATACACTGAGCAATAATAGAATCAGCATCAGTTGAAATATGCTTTTTTTCATGACATCACCTGATACAACATATGTCTGATTCAGAATTTTCATGAAAAATCTTTTTTCATTTAAGAATTTATGTTAGAATTAAAAGATACGTGAGGTGTTTAAAATGATGCGTTATCTCATATCACATTTTATTCCTGATTATCAGAATATTCAAGATTCCAAAGTAAGAGAAAACTATGGGAATTTAACAAGCATTGTCGGTATTTTATGTAATATTTTCTTATGTGCAGGTAAGTTTATCGTAGCTGCAATCGTAAACAGTGTTTCCATCAGTGCCGATGCGATCAATAATCTTTCGGATGCAGGAAGCTCCTTGATTTCTTTAATCAGCTTTAAGCTTTCCAATCGTCCTGCCGATGAGGAGCATCCGTTCGGTCATGCGCGTTATGAATATATTGCGAGTATGCTTGTAGCGGTATTGATTTTATTTTTAGGTATTGAGCTTGTAAGCAGTTCATGGGATAAAATCATAAATCCGGAAAAGATTACTTTTTCGATTATTCCGGTGATAATTTTAACGGCATCAATAATAGTTAAATTTTGGATGTTTTCCTACAATCGACATTACGGAAAACAGCTGAACAGTGCGGTAATGGAGGCTACGGCAGCCGATTCGATTTCCGATTGTATGGCTACCGGTGCGGTGCTTGCCTCAACCTGTATTTCACCGTTGATTCACTTTAATCTGGACGGTTATATGGGCATTGCGGTCGCATTCTTTATTATCATCACCGGCGCAAAAATCGTTAAGGAGACCTTGGACGCATTGCTGGGAAGCTCACCGAATCAAGAGGATGTTAAAAATATTATTTCATTGATCAAGGGGCATGAGGGAGTGCTTGGAATCCATGATTTGATGATTCATGATTACGGTGCTCAAAAGCGCTTCGGCTCTGTCCATGTTGAGGTGTCGGGAAATGAGGATATCTTTGTTTCTCATGATATGATTGATAATATTGAGCGTGAAATTCAGGAAAAGCTCCATGTGCAGATGGTAATTCATATGGATCCGATTGATACCGATGATGAGGAAACAAATGAAATGCGTGAATATGTGAAAAAGGTGATTCAAACAATCGATTCAAAGCTTTCAATTCATGATTTCCGCATGGTCAGAGGAAATACGCACACGAATTTGATCTTTGACTGCTTGGTTCCGCATAAGGTAACCTTAAGCAACAATGAAATATTGGAAGCAATCAAAACTAATATCGCTGAGCTTGAAAAGACCTACTATGTCGTAGTGACCTTTGATCGAGCTTATACAAGTGATATCAAGGAATAGTGAGGTGCTGTCTCTTATCGAGATGGCTTTTTTATCGAACTATCGGCGGAATGAAAGGTTGTTTATGGGTTTCGCATCGCTGATAAGGAAGCAGAGGAGTAGGTATTATGATTCGAAAGCTGACAGGAGCCGATATAGATGAAACTGCGATCATTTGGCTTGAGACGAATAGAAAGGCACATGATTTCATATCGATCGAATATTGGCAAAGCAATTTTGATATGGTGAAGGAAATGCTTTTACAGGCAGAGCTTTATGTTTATGAAAGCGAGGGAAGCATACAGGGCTTTATCGGCTTAAATGATGAATATATCGCGGGCCTTTTTGTTTCGGAGCAAGCACAGTCGCATGGTATCGGCAAATGCTTGTTGAACTTTATGAAGGATCAAAAAAGAAAGCTGTCTTTAAGTGTATATCAAAAGAATATTCGGGCAATTCACTTTTATCAAAGAGAAGGCTTTGTGATTCAGTGTGAAAAGATTGATGAACATACCGATGAAAAGGAATACGTGATGACTTGGGAAATTTGATCTTTTAAAATTGAGTTGGGAGAAACCTATTATTTCTTTGCGCAAATTTATGATGATTGATGAGTATATGTGAAAAACAATTTACTTTTATTCATAGGTGGAGTATACTATTCTTGATAAAGAATTCTTGAGATTTCAATAATTGAAAGGGTGTTATTATGAATTTAGCTAAAGTTTCATCAAACGGACAAATTACTGTACCTGTAGAAATCAGACGAATACTGGGATTAAAATCAGGAGATAAAATCTTATTCTATCAAAAACAGGATGGTGAGATTGTCGTTAGCAACGCTTCTTCACAAGCGATACGTAAAGCACAAATTGCTTTTAGCGGGGCAGCTGAGCAAATGGAAGTTAATGATGAGCTTGATGTTCAGTTTCTTGTAGATGAAGTGCGCTACGGAAAGGGAAGATAGGATGCGAATACTGATAGATACAAATATTTTGTTTTCTGCATTACTATTTCCAAACTCAAAGCCTTCACGTGTTTTATTATATATCGCCAATCATCATGAAATTGTATATGTGATCGCAATATAGCGGAATTAAGTGAAATCTTAAAACGTAAAGCGCCTGAGCTGTTACCTGATGCAGCCGTACTGTTGGCAGAATTATCTTATGAATTAATACCTGCAGTGGAGCACGCAGAAAAGTTGATTCGAGATGCGAAGGATCAACCTATTTTGAATGCTGCAATAGTTTCAGATGTAGATATTATTTTGACCGGAGATAAGGACTTTTTATGTCTTGAGATAGATCGTCCGAAATGTATGACAGCTGCACAATTTATGGAACAAGAAATGATATAGTGTGTTAAACTTATTTAAATATTTAGTTGTAAACAATAGGCGTTAATCTAACTTGAAACAGCACAATTTATTGATTAGCCAATTTGTTTATTCATAAGCGATGAGAAACATAAATCTCTGTTCCCAAATGTAGTGTTTATCAGCGATTTAAACCATTTTCCATTTTCTGCATATCTGTGTTTTAGATGCTTTATAGAAAGCCATTTATAACAGATATGCTTTTTTTATTAAAAAATACTTTCTTTTCTGTGATAATTATGCTAAAGTAAAATAAAGGCGGTGAAATTGTGCAGGAAAACTATGAAGGTATGAGTGTGCAGGAATTGGCACAGCGCGCAAAGAATGATGATTCATTGGCATTTGCTCAGCTGTATGAAAGATTTTCCACTTCCATCTATCATTATGCGTTAAAGCTGGCTCGAAATGAAGCTGATGCAAAGGATATTGTACAGGATACCTTTATTCAGGCACAGCTTTCCATCAAATCATTAAAGGAACCGAAGCTTTTTAAGGTATGGTTGAATAAGATTGCATTTTCAAGAGCTACAAGACTGTTTTCACGCAACAGGACTGTCAGCTTTGATCCCGAGGACTCTGCATATATCGATCATGCGGTTGATGAAAGAATGGAAATGAATCCGCAGGATATGATCCATTTTCAAAGTGATAAAGAATTACTGGATTATTTTATCTCACAATTACCGATAGATCAGCAGGCTGCATTGGTTCTTATGTACTATGAGCATTATACGTTACATGAAATTGCTGATATTATGGAAATTCCGATCGGAACCGTGAAATCACGTATTCATACCGCAAAAACAAAGCTGAATGATATGATTACTGCTTATGAAAAGCGCAATGACATAAAATTAACCTTCAAAGGAAATGCTCTAGTACCGGCATTAACCGCTCTGTACAGCAACAATTCCTCATTGTTGAGCACAAAGAGCTCTTTTCATCTGTTTGATTTTATTCGTACTGCTTTCGGCAAAATGATTTTAGTGAGCGGATGTGTAGCCGCATGTGCCGGTATCGGCATCTATACAGTATTAAACTATAATTCCGAAGGTGAATTTACTCAAAATATTCAATTATATCCCTTTGCTCCTATTACTTATCAAAGCATTACTTATGATCGGGCAGAGGATGTTTATTATGCTTTAATTGATTTTGCCCATTGTGATATTGAAATGGCAGATAAAAAAACTGATGAATTTAAAGAAATACTTCCTTTGTATGAAGCTTTAAAGTCATACGGCGGTATTTATTATGATAAATTAAATGAAAATAACTGGATTGCATTATTTGAAGCTTATGTGTATTAAAGCTTTATTTTTTCACTGTTTTTAATATTTTAAGATGCTTTATTTTACAGCATTTTTATTATTACTGTTTAAAAAAAACTAAAAAAATGAAAATAATTTGAACAATTATAGAGCCTTATTGTTCTAACTCTTGAATTATACCGATAGCGTGTTTTTATATCTGATGAAAGGATGAAGGGTATGAAAAAATTGTTAATAATGTTTACATGCTTGTTGAGTAGTCTTTCAGTAGCATATATGTATCATAACAGCAGCATTACATCCTTTTTGAATGCACAGTCTGCTCCTGCATTTACATTACCGAAAGGATCAAAGGTTGTTTTAGGAAAGTACAACAATAAAGAAATTGTATGGGATATCGGTAATAACAATAATAACGGAAGCTATGTGTTAATGAGCAGTAAGCCAATTGTGGATGCTATTGCCACATACGATAATAGTATTCCTATTACCACAACTCCGCAGAATGGTGCAGACAGAGAAAATTATTGCCTTAAATACAATATCCGCAGTGATTATTTTATCACGTATTGCCCTGTTACACCTTTGAAAGCTGAAATTGCTAAAATTACCACAAACAGTAATGAAAGTACTATCATATCAAAAACGCCTTTTTTACCTTCAATTTCTGAAGTAAGAACAGGAGGAGTTTTAGGATTATCATTAAATGATCGAGCATATGAATCGATTGTATATTGGTTAGAGGGATATATTACTGCGCCCAATGCTGGTGCTGGGGAATATAGGGACACCTATAATAATGCTGCACAGAATCCTTTGAGTTTTGGAGTAGGAACCTATGATTATGTTGATATGAGTGATAATAGTTTTATTTCTAGAAATGAAAGAATTGGTTGGCACAATAGTAAAAATCAAATTGCTCAAGGTGGTGAAATTATAAACAAAGCATTGCGACCATATGTGTTGATTGATAAAAGTAAGGTAATGTTTGCGGCTGATGCAACTTATACAAATGCAGCATGGCATAATTATAGTATTGATACAACTAATCTCAATAAAAACAATGAATTGAATCCGAATAAACTGAGAATTCAATCTTCATTAACAGTATCATTATTGGATATCAAAAGAAATAATCATAGTACGCAAAAGGTTGTGAAAAATCAAAGTGTAGACTTATCAGTAAATGCTAATACAGGTATGAATACAAGAATGTCTGTAATCTTATATAATGAAGCTGGTTCAGAGATTCAATATTATAAACTAGGAAATGCGACCCTTAACGGTACCAATGATTATACGATTGATCTTACAGGAATCCCTGTAGGGAAATATCAAGTAGCGGTAATCAATGAAGAATATGATCCATCTTCGCAGTTGCCTGCAGAAAGCTCAAAAATATCTGATTTACTACCTTTGGAAATTGTAGAACCTCATAAAATCACGTATACAAAACAACCGCAAAGTGGATCAAGCAGCGGTAAGGATTATGAATTCAGTAAGAATGTGAATGCGGGTCAGATTGTAGGAAAGATTACTG
>CANSQL010000044.1 GCA_947649125.1 uncultured Erysipelotrichaceae bacterium
TGATTCTTTCATCACTTAAGAAATACTTCGGCGGATTCGTTTTTTCAAGGGCATAATAATTCCCATAGCGTAGATTCCTCATTGTAGCGATACCGTCACCGTTTGTCGCAATCGTTCCTACAAGAGTATCATCTGATTTAAAGATATCGAATTCAACACCGGATCTCTTAACGACCTTACCGCTTTGTTTATCAAGTTTCTTGATTTCCACATTACCTGTCTTAAAGTTATTGGTTCTTGTGAAAGTAGCTGTTTTATTTGGCTCAATCGTAATACTTCCGATCGTAGGATCAAGCACATAAGGAGCGGGTACAGAAACCTCTTGAACATAGACCTTCTGCGGATTCAGCTTAGTCGCATGAGCGATACCGTTATCACCGGTAGTAAAAGTACCGATAGGATCACTCATATCCGCATGATAGGAAAGCTTGAATTTCGTATTAGGCACCTCATCTCCATCCTCATTCAGCTTCTTAATGTCAAGGTTACCGTATTTTTGGACTTTGATATTTATTTTAGTTTCATGAGGATCGGGTACTTTAAAAACGACTGTATTCTGTGATGTATCAGAAGCATATAGTATAGATGTTCCCCTGCAGTCTTTTTTCACTAATTGATATTTCACTTCGGCTTTTTCTGGGGTATTAGCACTCGCAGTAATTGTCAAACTATTCCCATTTTTTTCGACTGTTAGACCATCACTGTGTGAAGTGTGATAATAATATTGAAATACTTCTTTTTGATCAGTGATTGTTTTTGATTCTCCGGCTTTTAAGGTTAATGAAGTGTTATCGAATGAAGGTAGTTTTTCAAATTGCAGTAATCTTTTATTAATTTCAGCCTTCTTTGCTTCGTAACCTTCAAATGAATTGTAAGAAAAGCGCATTCCCATAGCTTCCCAAATCATAAATTGAGTAGCTACGTAATCATCATCCGTCTTGTTTTTTACCATATACCAACCAGCATAGGCAATATGTTCCATTTGTCTTTGCTGCGGATAAGAATAATCACTCTGTGTATAATAACTATCTTTATCATCCAGCATCACATTGGGCTCTACACAGAACGCAATTTCCCCGTTTGCATAAGCCTTCGCTATATAATCACCATGATAGGTATAGGAAGGATTATCTACTGCATATCCTCGATATGAATATAGAATTTGTTTGCCGGTAGTAATATTGTTACTTGCATACACAGGCAGTGATATATTAGTTATCGTCATGAACACTGTACACGCCAGAATCGATATTCGTTTTATTGTGTTTTTAATTTTAAGCATAAACTCACCTTTTCCTTTCTACCGAGAGCTCTGTTACTTTCGGATTTATGCTTATAAAAAATTATTAGGACTTAAATGTGTGCACACATTGCCTTTCATTTACAGGGGCAAAAGCCCCTAAGTGTATATCACCTTATAATAATTCAAGGTTATCCACTCCTTTCACCACATAGAAAAAGTAAGGTACATATGCCTGTATAGGGCGCCCTTACTTCTTACATACAATCGTAATTTGAGAAATACAAAAAAATTTTAAATTTATTTTGAATGATATTAATGAAGATAAAAAAGCCGATATCACTATATCAGCTTAAGATAATTGAAGTTTAATTTAAATAAAAATCACTTAACTTGTGAACTTTCTCCCTCATACATGAAATGAACGGTCCACTTATTCAACAATGTACCACAATCATCATATACCTGTGGATAAATAAAGTTTAGAATTGATGAATCATTAGCATCCATTTTATTTCCATAATCTAATGCTTCTCGTTCGCTGTTAAACAATTTCCCTGAATTTCCGATGCGATTTGGATTAATCTTGCCCGCTTTACAAGTCTGCGGCTTTGATTGCGTTGGCTTTTTATTTGAGCCTTTATTACCGGTACTTGGCTTGTTATAGCTTCCTTGATTACTTGTATAGCCGCTTCCACTTGATTGATCGTTATTTTGTGTCGTAGTCTCTTGCGGCTTTTTCTTTACTGTTACCTTATAGCTGCTTTCCGCTTTATTTCCGTTCACATCATACGCAGTTACTTTTACCGTATAGCTTCCTACCTTCTTGGCATTCACATCGCTTGTGATAATATAGCCGTTCTTTGTCAGCTTCTTATCCTCGCTCTTTTTGAGATCACCGTCTACAGGATCTTTCACTGACTCAATGTTAGAAGCTGCATCAAACTTATCTCCTGCAGTGATTTCAACCTTTTCCTTTTTCAGCTTGATTACCGGTTTTTTCGTATCTTTCACAGAAACCTTGATTGTTTCCTCTTTTGTCTTTTCATCAGAATCACTGAATACAACAATAATTTCCTGTTCTCCCGTTTTTTTTGCATCGAAGTTTTTCACTTCTTTTACAGTAACTCCTTCATCAGATTGTTCCTTATCAAATAGAATGGAATTGTCTAATTTATCTCCATATTCTACTTCAAGATTATCCTTGACAGTAACCTTTAATTCTTTAGAACAACCTATAACTAAAATCATCATAACATATGCTGCTAAAACACTCATCTTTTTCATAATTCTTCCTCCAGTATTTATTCTATTTTATCACTCTTATACTATTCACGCAATCATTTAAGTATATTTACATAGAACTATGAGAATATATCCTTTTCACTTTCATTTCTTCCAAAAGATATTTTTCTTTAGAAAGCTTATGCATATCTTTCAAGAGGATATAAAATATCGATATCACTGTTATAGATACAGTAGCTCCGAATGCTATACAGACAATACCTAAATTAAAATACTCATCGTTCGTTAAAGGTATTCCATCTATAACATCTGTCATTTTCACAATCATCATGAATATATATCGCCAAAGCCCAAGCACAATCGAAGCTATAAAAGAGATTGATAGAATTGATAATATAATCATCTGTCTTTCATATTTGGCATTAACTTCAATATACTGCATTGAAAATTCATCATCAGACATTTTCAAATATTGATCTTTTTTATCAATGTAAACTGCCAACGATTTTTCATGCTGATACTTATATGTCATTTTATTAAAAACATCATAAAGCTTACCTTTAAAGTCTTTCACTTTATCATCTCCTTATTTTGTTCATGATACTATTTTAGAACACTTTGTTTATTGGCTAACTATCAATATTCGCCGTTTATATTATCGCCTTTATCTCTCCTCATTCACTATATCCAATACCTCTATGATTTTATAACTCAAAATCTCTGCTTCTTTGTATCGAATCAGTAACTTAACACATAGTTGAGTGTTAGTTGAAAATGAGATTTCATTGCGATGTACTTCTTCTAAAAAAGCGTAATCACACATCATACAAGAAATATTTTCGCCGTTTAATATACATACCCATTTAGTATTTCCGCTTAAATCAGGCTTACGTACTTTTACATAGGTTATAGTTTCGTTTTCTTCTACCTCTTTGTTGTACTTCTCAACATCTTGCGGTACGCAAAGGAGTGATAGATGCTCTTTATCTAAATACAGGCATTCTTCCACACCTTCAGTAATGAATGTTTTCCATCTTCATATACTTTGACTACGGCTGAATAATCTTTCATGTTTTCTAATCCATACTCTGCATAACATTCTTTACAAAACCTCATTGTTATTAATCTTGGTATAGCACAGATAGTAATTATCGGAGTGATTCGATACCTTTTAATGAATTGTTTCTTTATTTCAACCTTTACTTTGACGTTCACATTATAAACATTCGCAATCCTACTCTTTTTCATAATATTTCCCATCCTTTAGATAAAATTGCTTTCCTCCGGAACAAATTCCAAATAGAAAATTGCTTATATCAAAGTTGAATTCAGGAATGTTTAAGTAATATAAATTATCGCCGTTTCCTTTTTTTAGATATCCTGTTAATGTAACATTCATATCTTTAAGTCTTTTAAATTCTTTCAAATTAATTGATGAGGTTTCGTCCTTTAAATAAAGTACTTTATTAAAATTATTAAGCTTTATTTCAAAATCCATGACTTGGAAATGAACAATATAATAATGGTAACTATTATCTTGATCAATGCTTTTGATTTTTACTGATACTTCTTGTTGAACATCTTTTGCTTTCATAGGCATATTATTATCAACTCCTTTAAATGCTTCCTTATTTCATTCCATCTTTCTTTTTTTCATTTATTAAGCTATAATTAAACTGCACATTATTAAGGGGAGTGAGTTATGCTTAATAAATTACTGTTCAAGCTTACTGATATTTACGGAACAGAAGATAAATTCAAATTTGAATTTACTTCTAAAGACCAAATAGATCAGTTTATCTCTTTAGGTTCTGAGTATTTTAAATATGTATTTCCCGATAGAGTTAATGAAATTGACACTTTCTATTCTATTTGGATTCAGATTTTTAATGAATTGAAGTATCGCCATTTTAAGAAAAAGACAGTAAGGACTTATGAATGGCATCGAACCTTTAATTTTTCACAACATACTTTTAAACTTTATTCAAATTTTAATATTGATTCAATACTCAAGGATTCCGCGATACTTAAGAAAACTACATTAAGAGAAGCAAATTTTAATTTTTTAATCAATACCTCTTGTGATAGAGTACCTTTCCGCAAAGTAGATTGGAATAACCCTATATTAGTTTGTAATACTTTGTCAGAATCAATCGTAATAGATGGTAATCACCGTTATCAAAATGCAGTATCACAAAATCTCGATATTCCGGTATTGATCATTTCTTACCCGGATTTATCAAAGCTACATTTCATTAATGAATATGATTTTTGTGTCTTTAAATTAGGGGAAGAATTTAATTTTGTTACTAGACCTTTTTATACAAGTATGGTTAATAAATCAACGCAGCGAACGAGGATCATATTTGAGTCTTCGTGTCCAACTGATGGCTATAATCGAATTATCAAATACTAATCTAAATTGCGGAACATAAAACCAATATACTTCTACACCATACCTTTCATTTAAATACCCCGTTATTGTAGCATCCATTTTCTTAAGTTTGGTTAATTCTTTTAATATGGCTACTTCATCCGGATCCCATAGATAGAGAACTTTCCTAAAATCATTATATTTTATATTAAGCTCCGGTATTTGGATGTGGACAATATAAGCATGATAAGTCTTGCCCTTAATTTTATGCTGAATATGTTCAAGCTCCTGAATTTTTGCAGATATTTCCGGTAGATCTTCTATTATTATAGGCATAATTTCCACTCCTTATTTGCTAACTTTCCAACATTCTAAACCATCGATTCATTAGATTCTTTTTCAATTAATGACCTTTCAATAATTCATCAAGACTGTTTGCCTTTCTTATTGTCAATTTAAACTTATAATAGCCTATCAAGAAGTAAAAAATAAACAATGGCAAGATTACACATAATTGCAGCACTGCAATAAATAGAAATGCTTTCTTTAAAAAATAGTCTTCGTACCATAAAACTGTCCATAATAAGAAACCTATACTTATGAAAATCATTAAAAGCTCCCACAACAAGAGTTTACCAAACTCGGTATATTCTTCATCCACCTGCCTTCTTTTTGCTATAAGTTCCTTGCAGTTCATCTCATGATACTGTTGAACAACAGTTTGATATTCTTTTTCTTCACGCTGCATTATCTGCTTAGGTGAAACACTTGAGATTTTTTCTTTCACCAATTTTATAAAAAACTTAAATAATTCCATACTGTGTAACCCCCTCTCTTAGATTATTTATCAGCATTTCCCAAGTTGCAATAAGTATCAAGGGTAAAACCATGATAAGAATGATGAAAAACATGAATTTAATATTATTAAACATACTTTCACTTTCATCTTCACATTCATTTTTTATGCTGTTTGAATCCTTATCACCTGTTTCATCTTTTATGATTTTATCTTCGTTGTCACACCTACTGTCGCTAATTTTATCAATTTTATCTGATATAGTACTAAACTGACACATTAGAAATATTATTAAGAAAGGATACATATTAATCTCCTTTAAGGGGTTACCTTTTAACACAAATACTTATCCATAAAATCTTTATTCCAATGAGGGCATTGCTTCTTCGAGCGGTATCTCCTCAACAGATTCCTGCATTCCGTACCTGTTATCCAGTAACTGAATACGTTCCGCAACTAATTCTTGGGCATAAACAGTTACTCCTTTGTTGTTCGTAAAGCAACTGCTTTGAATATGCCCTACCACACAGACACTAGAGCCTTTCTTAGTAAAGGTTTCAAGCACTTCCGCCAACTTATTCCATGCTGCACATTGAATAAAATCAGCCTCATTATTCTCGTTCTTAAGATAGCTTTTAGTGCAGGCTACCGTAAAATTAACAACCTTGCTGTCATTCTTTGTAAGCTTGATCACCGGGTCTTTTGTCAATCTCCCGATTACTACTGAAACATTAGTCATTTTATACTCCTTTAGGGGGTTGCCCTATCATATATGGACAGGTGTCCATATCATTTTAAAGATGTATCCTGTTCGGGATTGAGGAGAAAGAAGGCAATCCCACCGACTGAACAGAATATAAGCAAGCGTATGTCGGCTATATGATTTAATACAACTGATTACTCAGTAATCACCGATAAGCTGTATACACGCGGATATAAGTTTTATCACCGGCATTGCTTATATCCTGGATATTAAATATCAAGGCTTTCTTGCAAGAGATTCAACCTTTCTAATATACGATTTAAATCCTCAGTATTACGATACTTGATTTTAATTTCATTTCCGGTTACTTTTATCTTTGTTTGCAAATGCTCTTGAATTTGATTCTCTACACTTTTTAAGAAAATATCGCTTTCCTTAGCCTTCTCCTTTTTTGATTCTTCTTGTGTATCAGCCTTCATCCTTTTCAAGCGGCGGTCGATCGTTCGACCGCTGACTCCAAGCTGCTCAGCTATCCAGTCACGCTTTAAACCTTTAGGCTTCTTATCCATAGATATCAAATAGTCATATTCATTCAACAGTTGCTTGATTTCCATCTCCTGTACATCAGGACTATCTGCCCTGTGGATATTAGCGGTTCGGATACGTCTGTATTCATCCCAAATATCTTTAGGCTTATCGATAATAATCAAGTCCATCATGCCGTCATGCAGCTTCTGTTTATATAAAAGCGAAATCGCACGATATCGCCGCTCCCCGCTTGTCAAGGTAAAGCGCTTGTCGTCATTTTGATCCTCTAAATACGCCTCGCCCGGAGTAATTTGTTCACCCATCTGCAATAATTGATTTGCGAGTTCTTCCACATCACACATTGGATAAATATTGTGTGGATTCGCGCGAATTTCATCAATGTGAACAGTTACTTTTTTCTTGTCCTGCAACCTATCTCTCAGTGACATATTAATTTCCCCCCTTGCATAATTCCCATACTTCATCGACGAGCTTTCTAAGATCATCCGCAACACCATGACGTGAATTGAAATCTTTATCTACAAGCGAATATCGGTTGAGAGAAGCCTTTTTTATCGGCTTGCCTTGAAAGCGTATGTGAGATTGTAAAACTCTGTTAGGAAATAGCTGATGGAGCATTTCAATAGCCGTTCTATCCTCGTTATTTCCCTGTGCCATTACCGGCAAGATTTTAAAATCAAAATCAAGCATGCCTTCATTGGCTGTATCTATCAAATCATTCAGAGTCGTATACAAGCCTTCCAATCCGCCGCTGTCAATACTGATCGGTATAATAACCAGGTCGTCATGATTGCGACAGGCATATACAGCATTATAAAGCAGCGCATTGGTAAACGGCGGATTATCAATTATCACGAAGTCATACTCCTGCTCTACTTGCTTCAATGCTCGGGTCAGCTTTAAACAGGGGGAAGCTTGGACATTTGTTTTTAATTGGATATCACTTTCTGTTAATCGATGTGTAGCCGGTATAATATCAAGGTTATCAACATCTGTATGAATAATAGCCTCTTTAATAAGAGAGGGCTCTTTCAGCACATCGGCCATATCGTAGGGTACGTCATTTTCAACAAAATACTTTTTCAAAAGCGATAATGCTGATGAAATACTTTGCTCACCTTGATTAAACTGCTCGGCTACTTTTAAACAGTTTGCAATAGTCAAAGGGTCATTAATCTTTAATTGCGCTTTCGTTAAATTTCCTTGCGGATCCATATCACAGTTCAATACTCGCTGATGATACTTACCGGCAAGACCGACTGCCAACTCTTTCGCAATGAGTGTTTTACCTACTCCGCCTTTCTCTAGGCAAATCGTAATTGTTTTCATAAAGTTCTCCTTTAAGGGGGTTGCCCTATCTACCTTACACTTTTATCAGAAGCCGTTGCTTGTGAGACTTAACAGGTGGAGACTTGTACTACCTGTTACGTTGAATAAGTAACGGCAATATTTGCATCAGCTCTTTTATTTATGCTGAGCGTTAGCGTGCCTTTTTGCTCCGTGCCGTAAAAGCATTGCAGGCACGGAGCCGCCAACAACATGGACAGTTGTCCATGTTGCTCGACTTTTTAGTCCTCCTTCACATGCGGATCAGGCAACGGCATCCATGCCAAACCTTTTAAATTCCGATTACTACTATCAAGATAATATACAATATTTCCTTCTTCTACATCTGTCATGAATGTATCAATCCAAACATTCTTACCATCTGATATAAGTATCTCCTCTTCTTCATCAGGTAATGGACAATTCAACATACCATCTTCATCGAACGTAAATGGTATCCATTCTTTAGGTAAAATAGCGTTTTTATTTTGATATTCACATGGCGAACCAAAATAACACTGTGTTAAAGATAATTGTTCTTCAATAAAATCTTTTACTTCGCATAGTAGAGTAGCACCAACATTACTTACAATATGACTACAGCCACACACTATATTTTCTAATTGCTCAATTTTTTCAATCAACTTCTTTTCATCAATCATTCTTCATCGCTCCAATCTAAAGCCTGTCCACATTCGTGGCAATAATCAAACCTTACACCATATTCAGAATCATAAATACTGTGTTTGTGGCAATTAGGACACAAACATATAATTTCATTGATTGAACCATCTTCATTATAAATGTCTTTAATTTCTTCATATTCCCAACTTTTATCAAAAGATGGCTTCTTCGGCGTAGCCTTAGCTACCAATTCTTGAAGTATATCTTTATATTCATCATTCTTTTCTCTTTGATAATCGCAAGTAGTTTCACGAGTTAAATTTCCATTTGCAAATCCATGTAGAATATCTAACGCTTCCTGATACTTATTCATTTTCTTTACTCCCATCTTCACAGCATTTTTTATCGCCTACCAAATCATGATCAACATAATATTGCTGTATTTGCTTGATCAGCTCGCGCATAGGCAAAACAAATTTTTGCATTATAATGTCATCATCACTAAAAATCGATTCATGTATATAACCATTTTCATAGAATTTAAAGTATCCTTTTAAAAGAAGGAAAGAATTATCATTCTTATAAAGCTCAATCTTAAACCATCTTAAAGAATAATGTTTATCTGTACAAATATCATATGCGTAGTCCCTAGGTAGTTCATAAAACATATTTCTATATGCGATACGAAAAAAATGTGCCTTTAAATCCTCATACATATTCCCAGTCAAAATAATTTTTTTACCCGATAATTTGTTTTCGTATTCTTTTACAAATTGTTCAAAGCTTTTCTTCAATACTTTTTTCATAAAGTTCTCCTTTAAGGGGGTTGCCCTATCTACCTTACACTTTTATCAGAAGCCGTTGCTTGTGAGACGTAACAGGTGGAGACTATGTACTACCTGTTACGTTGAATAAGTAACGGCAATATTTGCGTCAGCTCTTTTATTAATACTGAGCGTTAGCGTGCCTTATTGCTCCGTGCCGCAAGAAATCTGTAGGCACGGAGCCGCCGATACTTACATAATAAAAGAAGCCTGCCAAGAGACTTTCGACACTGAATATCAATCATGTCCCTCACACTTTAATTATTCCATAAATGTGTTAATGGCTAACTATCAATATTCGCCCTATTTTTTAAATTACTAATTTCTTATCTTGGTGCTTGCGTACTTTATTTTCCGTTTTATTTATAATTTCCGATCTATTTGATATTTCCCTTTTCAACTTCTGTTTTTGCTCCCTTAACGGCAAGATACGCTCATCAATAAAACGCTGCATTTGTTCATCACTCATGTCTAATATACCTTCCATTCTCATTTCAAGCATATTTTCATATTTCTTTTCATTCAATCTTAACTGTTTGGCAACATCATCCAAATAATCCTGCATTTCTTTTCTTTCTAATTTCATTTCATCTAAATGGTCTAAATTATAAATCAACTCTCCCATCTCATGAAACTCATTGAACATCTTGTCTATCTGCTTCCATTTCAGATGAAGCATTCGTTCATAAGACGACATTTTGAAATACTGCATTTCTTCATAACTGAGCTGAACATTACTATCTTGATAAAATGAATATCGCCTGTCGCGTATTTCTTTTTTTGTATAATCATTTTGCAAGAAATCAGTAACTTCCTTACTGCTGATATAAACTCCGTTATTACTGATTCGTTCAACGATTCTCTCATATGAATAATTAGGTTCATTATTCTGTCCTAATATGCGATTGCAGCGAATAAAATATTTGCTGTTTGGCACCTTAATTCTTAGACCTTGTCGATGGTTTCCTTCCTCGCTGCCATCTTCTACCGTAAATCCCATTTTAATCATATATCGCTTAAATTCATCATAATCCTTGACCTTTGGAACGATATGATCTATCGTCTTTTTAATTATCTCTTTATTGTTATCACCACGATTCTTAGTAAGCCATTCATAGTAAGTACGCTCGTATTTGACATTAACAGGTTCCAAAATTTCTAAACCATGTTCCTTGCAGATATCATCTGAGAGCATCTTAAACAAATTCAAATCCCGCTTATAAAAAATGTTTAGCTTTTTATTGTCTGTGGTGCGATACGGATTTACTATAATGTGTGTATGGATATGTGCTGTATCCACATGGGTAGCTATCACATAATCGTATTTTCCTTGCGTTATCTTTTCTATCCATTTTTTAGATATCTCAAAAGCTTCATCCTCTGTGACTGTACCCTGTTTGAAGCTTTGTTGGAAATGATACCCCACAACATCATCAATTACGGACGATTTCCGTTTCTTGCCATTCTCAGCTTTTAATTTCCATTCAATTCCGGCACAGTACATATTCGAATGATTACTTTCACACAGATAGTCTTTTGTTTTATGTTTCTGAATGATATAGTTAATTGCATTCTGTACATTCCCTTTTATAGCATGAACTCTAACTGTCGCCATTTTTATTTTCCTCTTTTAAACATGGACAGGTGTCCATGTTTGTATTTTTATAATTGATACCGGCATCATAGGCCAATTCTTCTTTAATGCGTATAGAGCTGTTGATTTTGCGTTGTAGTTTTTCATTCATCAACTCAATATCTTTTAACATGATTTGATAAGCTGCTAAACTGTCTTTGGCATCATTCAATATTTTGATATCAACAGAATCCTCGTTCATCAATTTATTAAGATTTCTCGCAATCTGATTAATATTATTGTTCAAGCGATTAATTGAAACTGTAAAGTCAGAAAGATAGTTTAACTCAATATGATTGACTGACAAAAACAAGCTGCTTTCAAGTATGTATTCCGTAATAGACTTATAACCAAGTTGCATTGACATTGTTTCCAAAAAAGCTTTTTCGTTCTCCGTACAACGAAACTGAAATCGACATTGCTTCCTATTTTCTTTCTTACGTTCTAATCTTTTTTTACGAAAATATTGATTCCGCTTCAGTAATCCGTCTTTCTTATCACTCATTTTTTGTACCTACTTTCTTTACTATATAAGGGTATGGGATATCCCATAAATTACAGGCAAATATTTGCCTGTTGGTTATGTACGTACAGAATACGAGTTTTACGAGTATTTTTGTGCGTACATAGCCCTTGCTTGCTATTTTTGAAGCTTCGCTTTTCTATGAAAGGCTCCTGCCTTGCCTTTAGCCGATGAAATAATGCAACTCGGGTTTGATTTACACGAATGTAGCCCCACTGCATCAGCGTGTAAAGGCAGGAAAAGAAAAAAATCTATACCGGTTGGCATAGATTTGTTGTTGTTTAAAAATACGTATGTTGTTAGTCGAAGTTCATATCATAAGATGCTTGTGTTTCTTGACGATCGTGTAGTGGTACCGCATTTAATCCGCACCACTCACTGAAGCGGCTGTCACTAGATGATATGAAGCAGCCGCCGGACATATATCCTACATGATTAGGAAGAACCGGCTTGATCGGTTGAAAGATGGGACAGTACTTATCGAACAAAGTTCTTGAAATGAATACTACTGCATTATTTTCCACATCATTTATATCACTGATCTTTTCACCATGATCCAGCCAATAACAAACAACACTATCGTAGTTATGTGAGATGCCGTTATTAGAACTATCTCCAAGAGCGGATTTGTAAACCCAAGCTGTTAATTTTCTCATATTGATCTCCTTTAGGGGGTTGCCCTATCTACCTTACACTTTTATCAGAAGCCGTCGCTTGTGATACGTAACAGGTGGAGACTTGTACTACCTGTTACGTTGAATAAGCAACGGCAATATTTGCGATAGCTCATTAATTAATAACGAGCGTTAGCGTGCCTTATTGCTCCGTGCCGAATTAATATGCAGGCACGGAGCCGCTAAAAAAAACATGGACATGTGTCCACATTTTAACTATTCATTAGTAATTTGTTAATATGCTTTATTTTTATCAATATATTCAATGGTGCCTTATCTTTCCACTCAACTACAAGACTGGAAGGATTGATAGGACAAGGCACTTCCCCTCTAATATACCAAAAGTTTATTTGTTTACTCGGCTTCTTCTTAAAAGCTCTTACTTCTCCATGTTGTGCTCTACATATATATTTATATCCTTGATCTCGAAGTTTTTCTAATATTTGTAATTGGTAATTTAGTTCATCATAGTTATATTTCAAAATAGACTTCCTCTCTTTCTTCATAAACGAATCATTAGTCTTTTTACTGGGAATTTAATACAGCTATGTAATTGCCGTTCAATTTGTTCCACTCTGCTGTATGGTGGTCGCTCCCCCATTTCATCCATAGGCGCATATAACAAACGTTAATTTCTACTCATGGATTACCTCCTCCAATTTAAACAGAGCTTTCACTTTCTGAATCTCTTTCAAGTACTGCTCACGGTATATATCATTATCAGCGTGCGTTTTTAATACTGCTTTTTCAAATTCCTCTAAATCACCACGGAAACAACCACATACAACCTGCAAGGACATTCCTTTTTCTGTTTTCCCGTAATAAAATGTGGTCCGATCCTTTCTTGAACCGATACGATCGGTGCGATATAATGTTGGATTTTCTGTATATCGCTCGCAACAATAGCAACCACAGCAATTATCGCAATTATCGCAATTACAGCAATTATCGCAATTATCGCAATTACAGCAATTATGGCAATTATAGCAATTATAGCAATCATAGCAATTATCGCAATTACAGCAATCACGGCAATTATCGCAATTACAGCAATCACGGCAATTATGGCAATTATGGCAATTATAGCAATCACGGCAATCACTGCAATCACTGCAATTATAGCAATTATAACAATTAATCATACTGCTGCTTAATTCCTTCGCACGCTCTTTGCCACAACATTCACCCCAACGATTATTGTTTTCGTCGATCCAATATCCGTTTTCATGTTTCATCATGTTACCTCTTTTCTTTTAATCTTTGTAATAATAAATAATAAATGTAGTCATACTTAAGTATCATGGCATTACCTATTCTTGACCAATCCCTATTGCGAATTTCTAACAGCATAAGCTCTAATTTACGTTTATTCATAGTTTTCAGTGTTGGAAACAGTTGTTCTGCCCTTGTTAGTTGTGATTTTCCCATTTTATTTTTCCTCTTTTCTTTTGATTTCATCAGCAGCCCATGAAGTCACGACATTCTCAACCTCTCTTAGTTGATCCTCATAATCTGCTTTATCCTTATACTGCAATGATACGCATAAATCGCAGCCAAACACTTCATCTAATGAAGTCATTTCACAATCACCTATCCAGTGGTCATCTAACCCGAATTCGTCTGTAACCTTTTGAATAATGAGGTTTAAATCACTTTCTACTTCATAGCTGCTTCTCATTAATTTCATAATGTTCTCCTTTAAGGGGGTTGCCCTATCTACCTTACACTTTTATCAGAAGCCGTCGCTTGTGAGACGTAACAGGTGGAGACTTGTACTACCTGTTACGTTGAATAAGCAACGGCAATATTTGCGATAGCTCATTAATTAATAACGAGCGTTAGCGTGCCTTTTTTGCTCCGTGCCGCAAGAAATTGTAGGCACGGAGCCGCCCCGAAATCCATAAAATAAAAGAAGCCTGCACAAGAGACTTCTAATTTTGATATCACCCCTCGCACTTTAATTATTCCATATATGTGCAAGTGGCTAACTATCAATATTCGCGGTTTTTTCAGCGTTCTAATTTCTTATCCTGAAATTTACGAATTTCATTTTCTGTCTTATTAATGACTTCAGAAAGATTTGATAATTCTTGTTTTTGTTCTATCGGTTTTTCTTGATGTTGTTCAGTTAATTGCTTATGCGCATCATTTAAGCGCTCCGTTAATGAACGATTATGCCTGTTATTTAATAAGGCTTGATGATTTTCCATAAGGTAAGGACTTATTTTCGGTTCTAAGTTTTTTACATCTTTAATCTGTTCAGGGAACCACGCAACAATATGTTGATTATCTCTGAAATTGACTATCACACCATCATAACCCATTGTTTGATTGATAGCTTTTCTTAACTTCTCGGCATATTTGCCAAACAAAGTATCCAATGTTCTTAAATCAGTGTTTTGAAAATAATTATTAACCATTTTTTTAATAAGCGGTTGAAATTCTTCCTTAGTTTTCGGATTTACTTCCCAAGATTCTTCCACATAATCTCCTAATGGATTAGGCTCAAATTCATCATTAATATTATGATATAAAGTCGGAAGCTCTTTTACTATATCATATATAAACTTATTCGGTATCAAAACATTAGATAAATTGGTATCTTTAAGACCATTAATAACAATAGGATTTTTTATATTGACATAGGCTTCCACAACATTAGGATAAGCTTCACCGCTGAGCTTTACTCTTTCTTGTCCATTTTTATCGACATGAGCGAGCGTTGTAAACGATTCAGCAAAATCTCTTTTTGTCGTGAAGTAAAACCCACTTCCGTATTGATCGTTTCCTTGACCTGTAAAAGCCGGGTCAAATGAAAGTATCTTCGATCTTGTGCCGTGGTAGACCTTCAATAGATTACCTTGATCGTCACGAACTTTGCTATGTTTAAAATATTCCTTTTGACCGGAACTTAATGACTCATCCATAATTTTCTCCTTTCAAAGACAAGAAAACCGACTAATTAACACAGTCGGTTTTCTTGTCTATTATTTCAATGCACTAATTCTTGTTTTTGTTCTATCGTTTTTTTCTTGATGTTGTTCAGTTAATTGCTTATGCGCATCATTCAAGCGTTCCGTTAATGAACGGGTATGCCTGCTTTTCTTTCTGTTTCATCCTCCGCCCATGAGCATAGAAGTTTTTCAATTTCCGTTAACTCGGAAATATATTCTTCTTTATTCATATATTGCAACGCTGGTACTACCTGTTATGTAGAACGGTAACGGCAATATTTGCGTCAGCTCTTTATTTATGTCGAGCGTTAGCGTGCCTTATTGCTCAGTGCCGCACGAAACCTATAGGCACGGAGCCGCTAAAAAAAGCATGGACAAGTGTCCATCATTTATATAAAACATTCGCTGCATTGTCCATAGCACTTAAAAATTCTTCATAACTGATATTATATCTTTCGATATCTATATCACATAAAAACTGCGTGACGTACGGAAAAATATCACGTACCGGCACAGTCGCACCTTTTTTATCCGAACACTGAAGTTTAATCGAAATCGGCCTTGTCAAACTCTTATCAAAAGTCATAAACTTCTGATGCACATCGTTTACTGCTTTAGTCTTGATTTGTGCTTCAGCACTTATGTAGTCATTCTCCCATTTATCAATTATATATTGAATAAGAGATACAAGCTTTCTGAAATCAAACTCGCTATCGTACTTAGAGAAATGCTCAACGATTTTTTCCTCCAACATGGACTGATCACCTTTTATTTTCTTTGAAACATCAAACATTGATAACCTGTTTTTTCGTTGTTCAGCTTTTAACGCAGTTTTTAAGCTTCTTATTTCTTCATTTAGCTTATGCAGTTCCTTTTTTATTTTCCGCCTTCGATGCTTTCTGCCTTGTATATAACCTAAAAATAAACTAATTATGATCAATAAAAAATCCATAATATTCTCCTTTCATAAAAAAAGGAAATGACTTTAGCCACTTCCCGTTTAGAAATGAAATGATCTGAGGGATTAATCATCCATTTCTATGCTTGTATTATAACATTGTCTTTTTCTTGGCGAACCATCAAAATCCGCCGAATATATAACTGAATATTCTGTTGTATTCAACACCAATACCGGTTGACCTGCTTCTATAATACTTTGAATATATCCCGTAATAATCAAAGTATCATCTGTATGTACTTCTTTCATAATACTGTTTATCAGCTTAGGATTATAAGAACGCGTGTAAACCAAGCCACGATTGCAGTTAATATTAAGTTGAACATACAATCTCTTATGTCCGTCTACATCTGTAAAAGGTTCAAACAAACACTTGCCCTCAATTACATATTCATTAATCATTTTCTCACCGCCTTTCACCTTTTAAATGAAAGTCAGCGATGAATGGTAATAACAGGTGGAGACTATGTACTACCTTGTATTACGTGAATTGCGATTATTATTTTACTAACATGTTATTCTTATGCCCTACCCCTTACTGGGGTGGAAGTAACAAGCAACGGCTTTTGAAACATGGAGAAATTTGAAGTGGCGCTTCGGGCGCACTTCACCCTTACCGATTAGGTAAGGTTACGGCAATAAGCCGAAAATTTTCGCGTGTTATCTGGGTTTGGATAGCCGAAGTATCCGTATTTTGTTTCCACGTCGAAATGCTATAATATTATCAACTCAATAGAGAAATGCTGTGATTATTTCTTTGCCGCATTTTATGATAATCCCTCGCTATAAAGCATCACTTCCGCCCCCGGTACTGTTGTTTTTGCTGTCAAACCGGTTCTTCCAGCAGTGCACGATTAAAAATCTCATAGCATAGAGATTAATAACCGAATATAGTTCAGCCCCGATTCGCTCCGGCAATATCAAACCAACCCACATATTTAAAGTCATTGGGTCTAGGCGGGGATACTCTTGACATATTTAGTTGTCAAGAGTATCAAATAGGTAATTGAAATTGAAAGTTCTTAAGTGATATTAAAAAGGACGTGCTGATTGAATATTCAATCGCATCATACTTTAATTCCTCGTATGTGTAATCTATATCATTATCTAAATAAGCTAACGCAAGCAGGCCTTTCGTTAAGCTGCGGCGATCAGAAGTATCTAGGTATTTCCAATCAATATCCATGACATACTTCATAATTGCTTCTTTTGCGTTTAAACTGCTGCTTTTGATCGCATGTAATTCGTTGA
>CANSQL010000045.1 GCA_947649125.1 uncultured Erysipelotrichaceae bacterium
GAAACCAATGATTTGAATAAAGCATATGATGAGTATTGTAAGAAAATATTAAGTAATAAACAGATATTGGCACGCATCATGAAGGAGTGTGTGGCTGAGTATCGAGATATTCCTGTTGAGGAGATTCCTTCTTATATTGAAAATGATCCGCAGTTGGATGTGTCTGTTGAGGATGAAACAGACAAAATCCAAGGTCGTAATGTCGAGGATCAGTCTGTTCACGGGGCTGAAATCAAATACGATATCTTATTTGATGCGAAGCTGCCGAATTCTGATGAAAATGAAAGAATCGGATTGTTTATCAATATAGAAGCACAAAACAGTAATAACAATGGATATCCGCTGACAAGCAGGGCAGTCTATTACTGCAGCAGACTATTGGCGAAACAGAAAAACATGCAGGGTGGTTTTCAGAATTCAGAGTTTCAGAATCTCAAGAAGGTGTACTCGATATGGATTGTAACGAATCCCAGTAAAGCGTTAGAAGGCGTATTCAACGAGTACACGATCAGTGAAAGGTGCTTGAAAAAGGAATATCATATTCCGAAAACGGATTATGATAAGCTATCAATCGTGATGATTTATCTGAATAAAGAATATGATATCAATGATGATAAGCATGATTTATCAGAAATGTTATATATCCTGTTTCAAGCGGACATGCCGGCAGAGGATAAAAAATATCAATTAAGTGAAAACTATGGTATAATGATGACAAGAGCGATAGAAACGGAGATGAAGGGCGTGTGCAATTTATCACAAGGCGTTATGGATAAAGGAATCGAAAAAGGACGCGTTGAAATGGCAATAGATAATGTGCGCAGTTTGATGAAGGAAATGAATAAAACCTTGGATGAAGCATTACAGATTCTGAAAATAGATGAAGCCATTCAACCTGAAGTAGAGAAAGCTATAAATCAATCTGACAGATAAAAACGAGGAACTCGTTTTAGGAGACCGTTGCGGTCTTTTTTTATCTACACTTTTGTATAAAAAAGGTAATCCAAAGCCATCGCCTACTTTGGTCTTTTCAACAAAATAAAAGCGTTCCATATTTCCCGAAAGAGAAACATTCAACAGCACCTTACATATACGGTATAAAAAAATCAATGAATCAATAAATACACCTTCACCAAAAAACCGTTTTTGCCGTTTTCAAGCACAAGTGCCCCCTTCATCATTTTCATTAAATAATCTGCGATATATAGCCCTAAGCCTGCACCCTCGATTTTATCGGTACCTGAACCTCTTACATATTTATCCTTTAAGTGAGAAAGCTCTTTTTCATTGACTCCCAAACCGTAATCTTCAATCGCAATCATTAAGTATTTATCCGATAAAGTCGCTGATACATCGATTTTCGTACCGGCATATTTATAAGAATTCGCAAAAATATTATCAAAAACCTGTTGAAGGCGCAGTACATCCGCATTGATGCTGCATGAAGGAATCTCAGCTATTTGTGCAGTATGCTGATAATCGGCATTTTCCAACAACGGTCTTATTTCAGTGCTGCTTACTTCGGTGACACTGACAGAAAGCTGCTGAAGCTCCTCTAATGAGGCAGTAAATAAATCACTGACAAGCGTATCGATCTGATCGCTTTTCTGTATGATTTGTTGATAATTCGTGTTATTCTTATCATCACTCAATGCAGCACCGACCTCTGCCACTGCCTTAATACTCGCTAGCGGTGTTTTTATATCATGAGAAAGCTTCGCAATCAATTCCTTTTTACTTTCATTCGCCTTTGCCTCTGCAATTCGTGCCTGCTTGATTTCCGTTCGCATAATATCAAAGGCCTCGCTGAACGCACCGAAGGCATTTTTTCGATCCATTGAGAGCGGAATATCAAGATTGCCGTAAGCCACACGCTGTGCAAACTCACGCATTTGGATAAAAGGTATAATAATCGTACGCTGTAAACAGATAAAGTAAATAATCGCCGCAATGCTTTGAATTATGATCATAATCAACACAACGCAAGCAACCGCTTGAAGCTGCCTGCTGTACTGCTGATTCAGCTGATTGGATACAATAAGCTTTCCTCGTATTTCATCGTCGATTTCAATATCTAAAATCGTATCCTGATGCTTGATTGCTTCATTGATCGAGGTGCTGATTCCTTCTGCACTTTGATAAAGCACATTGCCTTGATTATCAATTACACTGTATTGCTGATTCGCATTATTTTCATGAATATTTAATGAATTCCAGTCATGTTTCACTTCCCAAAGAATTTCATTGACTGCGACAGTATCATTATTCAATTCGCTTCCTTTATCAAAAAGCGTCACAAGACAAATAATTTCAATCGTTGAAACAAGCAGGTAAAACCAGACCATTCCCTTCCCTTTCATTGTTTACCTCCGCAAAACTGATAGCCCTCTCCCCATTTCGTTATGATATATTGAGGGTTTGACGGGTCCTTTTCAATCATTTGGCGCAGTTTTCTGATGTGTACGTTAAGTGTTCCGTCTGTCGTATATTTATCCTTCCAAACTTGTTCAAACAGCTCCTGCTTCGTAATCGGCCGATTCTCATGTTCAATTAAATAATACAACAGACGATATTCCAATGCAGTCAAATGCTGCTCCTGATTCTGTACCCATACTTGATGAGTAATAAAATCAACACGCAGCCAATCATCATGATAGCCGCTTTTTTCTGCCGCACCGTAGCGTTTCAGCACTGCCTTTACTTTGGCTGAAAGCACACTGAGCGAATACGGCTTTTGAATATAATCATCTCCGCCGATATTTAAGCCGATGACCTGATCGTCATCTCCGGTGCGAGCGGATATAAAGATAATCGGCACCTGTGTTTGTGCTCGCAACTCCTTACACAATTCAAATCCGCTGCTGTCAGCTAAGTTGACATCTAAGAGTATCACCTGTGTACTGTGTTCATTCAAAAAATTACGACAGCTTTGTGCATCATATACTGCCGCCGTTTTCACTCGAAAAAGATTTAAATATTCTGCGGTGCTGTCTGCCAACAGCTTTTCATCATCAACAATCAAGCAGTCGTATTTCATCGCGTTCTCCTTTCGCCTTATTTTTTTCATGCTTCTTTTGTTAAATAAGGTTTATGTTTACAAATATATCGGATTGTTTAAATATGATAGGTTGTTATAAAGGTAACATCTATATTATAGAGACTTATGATAGGAAAGACAATAAAAATCATCGCTTGGTGAAAATCCCTTTTGAGCAGGTCGGCTTTCCTATCGACTCTGTTTTGCGCTTCTCTCATTTTATTTACGTTTGTTTTGTGGTACAATAAGAATAATAAAGTGAGGAATTCCTATGAAAAAAATCAGAAAAGCCATCATTCCGGCCGCAGGCTTCGGCACAAGGTTCTTACCGGCTACCAAGGCTGTACCTAAGGAAATGCTGCCGATCGTTGATATTCCGACGATTCAGTATATTGTTGAGGAAGCAGTCAAAAGCGGTATTGAGGACATCTTAATTGTTACAAATTCAAGCAAGTCCTGTATTGAAAATCATTTTGATCATAATTTCGAATTGGAACAAAAGCTGTTACAGAGCAACGATAATGAGCGTTATGAGTTGGTTTGTCGAATTGCGGACATGGCTAATATTTACGCAGTGCGCCAGAAAAATCCGCGTGGCTTGGGACATGCGGTATTATGCGGTAAGTCCTTTATCGGCGATGAACCGTTTGCGGTATTGCTCGGTGATGATATTGTCGTGAATGAGGAAAAGGGTGCTATCCGACAGCTAATGGAAGCAGCTCAGGATTATCAAGGCTCTGTGATCGGTGTTCAAAGCGTAAAGGATGAGCATGTGCATAAATACGGTATCGCAGCTCCTGCAGAGGTTGTCAGTGAGCGTATTGTACGTTTGGCTTCCATGGTGGAAAAGCCGGCGCTAAAGGATGCTCCGAGTAATCTTGCGGTCATGGGTCGCTATGTTTTGGAAAGTGAGATTTTTGCGTATTTAGAAAATCAGGCTCCGGGCGCAGGCAATGAAATTCAACTGACAGATGCGATTGCCCGCATGGCAAAGGAGCGAAATGTCTATGCCTGTGATTTCATCGGCAAGCGTTATGATGTCGGTGATAAGGTCGGCTTCTTACAAGCACAGATCGATTTTGCCTTAGCTCGTGAGGACCTGCATGATGCGATGGCAGAAATCATAAAAGGGGTTAAGCTGTAAAAAAGAAAGCAAATGATTCAGGTTATCTTTACTGAGCATTTGCTTTTTATATTGAATAGTATTTTATCTGTCGTTCAGTATTAAGACTGTTTACTTTTGTCGGCTTAGCTATTCATCTTTATCCTCAAACTTAAACAAAGTAAATAAGATTCCATATTCCATCTCATTGATAATGTAAGAACGATTTATCTCATACTTAATTTTATCATATTCCAACAATAGATTATATCCTCTCACCAAGTCTGTTTTATCTATTTCAATCATCACAACGTAATTGTTCCGTTATATCAATAAAGAATTCATCAGACCATATTTCCAATATCTCTTTATTTTTGATAAAAGGCATAACATCTTTTTTCGCTTCATCAAAATCAATCTCATTAAACCTTTTAATCAACAGCTGTTTTACTTCCTCTAATGTTACGGCCTCACCTTTTGATATATAGAGTGATTCTCGAAGTTTTTCGTTTAAATGCGGCAAATTAAATCGTGCATTTCTTTGCAGATAAAAAACATAATCATAAAGGTCACGTCCTTTCACTCTTGCCTTCCACGCACGACACAACACCGCATGAATCTTACCCGAGAATAAGGAAGCCTCATCATAAATTCTCACACTGTACGGTGTCGGCAATAAACGATATTTTGTTTCATAAGCCGCAAGAGCGGGAGGACAAGTGTCAATTTCAAATTTAATTCTAATCTTCTCGTCCGGATTAATGCCGACGATTTTATCATTTGGATAAAACAACAAAAAATGTTCAACTGTATCACCCTTTAAAAAAGCAGATTGAATGTCTGAATCTTTCGTTTTATTTTTTAATTCCAAGCCTACTTTTAATCCAAAGGAATTTACCGTGGATTCTAATTTTGAAAAGTAAGAATTCAAATTGAAATCACGATTTTTAACAAGTAATGCAAAGTCAAGGTCTTCTGAGAAACGATCCAATCCATAAAATATACGAAGTGCTGTACCGCCGTAAAATGCCGCTTCTTTAAAGAACCCTGCCTTGCTTAATCCGCAGAGAACAATTTCCTGCATCACCTCTTTCACCGCATTTCTTTTTTCCTCATTGTTGTTTATTTCATAATTCTCAACCATTTGTTCAAGAATAGTTTTCATTAAAATCACCGATCACTTTCTTTAAGACTCTCATATTTGTTGTTTTATATAAATCACACAAGGTATTCAAATCATTAAAATTCAAACGCTTAAATAATTCGATATCAATCCTTAAGTCATTAAATAAAAGCTCCTTCATTGCTTTTTTTGTACGAATCGGCTTTAGGCTATACAGTTTATCACAAAGCGCCTTCTCGGGAGTGGCGATTGTATAGCTGCGATTACCTTCGCTTATTATTTCAATACCGAACGGATAGATCTGAGCCGGAACATCACAATATGTAAAAGTACCTAAAGAATTATGATATTCTTTTTTCTTTCTTTTTTTGAAGGTTGCTGAGGTATATACATAAACTGTTTCAGGTATCAAACCATGATATGCCAGTGCATAATCAAAAGACAAATAAGATGGACTGTAAATTGCGTTAGCGACCAAATAACCGGGAGTATTTTTATCTGTTTCATACAGATTCTTAGTTATTTTGACTATTTCATTCTTATCACTCATACGCTTTATTTTAATATCGGGTGCTTTATATTCAGTTAAAGAGTTCCTTAACATTTCATAGGTCATTAGCATATTTTCACCTCACACTTACATTATATGTTAGTATGAGGTGAAAATCAACTGTTTATTAAATGATTTTATTAAAAAAGCCCCTCTGAATTCCTCACCAGACACAAAGTCAGTCATTTGCTTCCGTAAGATATATATACTCTTACAGCCGATTATGTTAAAATAAAGAAAAAGGAGGGTATGCCATGCGTGAACCGTTAGCGTTTCGAATGCGTCCGCAGTCACTGGATGAGGTCATCGGGCAGCAGCATTTATTGGCAAAAGGTAAGGTCATACGCCGTTGTATTGAGGAGAAAGCGGTTTGTTCGATGATTTTTTACGGGCCTCCCGGTACCGGCAAAACGACGCTTGCGGGAGTGATTGCCAATGAGCTGCATATCCCCTATCGCCTGTTCAATGCAGTCAGCGGCAATAAAAAGGATCTAGACACGATATTTGAAGAAGCTAAATATTACAAGGGTCTGATTCTGATCATTGATGAGGTTCATCGCTTAAACAAGGACAAGCAAGACCTGTTGCTGCCGCATGTGGAAAACGGTTCAATCACGCTGATCGGAGCTACCACCTCAAACCCGCTTCATGCGATCAATCCGGCCATTCGCTCCCGCTGTCACCTGTTTGAAATCAAAAAGCTGAATCAAGAGGATATTCAACAGGCACTTCGCCGTGCCTTGGAAAGTGAGTGCGGCTTAAATCATCAAGTCGAAATCGATGAAGATGCACTGTCCTATATTGCTGCCTGCTGTAACGGAGATCTGCGCTTTGCGCTGAATGTCCTGGAAATCTGTGCGCTTGCGTGCAGTGATCAACGAATTGATAAGCCGCTTGTGAAACAATACGCACAAATCAAAAGCCAAAGCATGGATGCAGACGGTGACGGCTACTACAATGCCTTAAGCGCCTTTCAAAAATCAATCCGCGGCAGTGATGTCGATGCGGCACTCTATTATCTCGGTGTGATGATACAGGCAAACGATATGGATTCCATTGAACGACGTCTGCTTGTCTGTGCCTATGAGGATATCGGCTTAGGAAATCCTGCGGCCGTTGCTCGCTGTACACAGGCCATCGATGCCGCAAAGCGCGTCGGCTTTCCCGAAGCACGCATCCCTTTAAGTGTTGCTGTCATTGACCTATGCTTATCCCCGAAAAGCAAATCGGCGGAAACGGCGATTGACAATGCTTTACGCGAATTAAGCCGACATCCTTACGAAATCCCCGCTTATCTAAACTATACACCGGTCGGCATGGATCAAGATGAGGTCTATGACTATCTGCGCAGTGATTTATGGAGTCAGATTCAATATCTGCCCGATTATTTAAAAAACACCCGTTTCTATGAGCCGCAATCAAACAGCGCCTATGAAAAAATACTCGCAGAAAACTATCGCAAGCTATGTACGATCAATCGCTCCAATGATTTAAAGAAACTGAAAAACGGAAAGAAATAAATTTTCAATCCGTTTTTTATTTATCCAAGCCTGCATAAAAAAAAGCCCGATCGGGCAATCACTGAAAATACTTGATATAGTGATTCATAGAACGCTTTGTTTCAAAGCCATGCTTAATAAATAATTCATGTGCCTTTTCACGCTCCAAATCCAATGATAAACGAATTCCCTTATAGCCGAACTTTTTCGCTCTTGCTTCAAAGGCCTCATATAATTCGTTACCGATTGCTTCCCCATCCTTAAGATCTTCTTTTACACAGAAACAAACAGTGTTCAACAAATTATCGGCATACAGCGTTTCATACGGTGATCCATGGGCATATCCGACTACATGTCCATCCGTCTCCGCAACCAATAAAATATCGTTGCCTGCCTCTAAGATAGCGATAATTTTCTTATACACCTTGTCTTTATCATAAGCATATCCAAGCTCTGTATTCAAAGTGTGAATATCCTCATAATCCTGTGTTGTCATAATTCTTATCACTGACTTGCTCATTACCTTTCCTTCTTTCCTTACTTCACAATATGTTTATGATGTAAAAAAACATAAACCTGTACTATTGTACCATAAATTTTATAAAATGCACGCTAAATTAAAACTTATATTTGTATATTTCCCTATGTAAGCGGTTTTATACAATTCTTATTTCAAATCACAAATAGAAATAAATATAATACAGATCTGAAAGCGATAGTTCGGAAAGCCTTTCTTATAAAATCAATAAATCTATGGTATAATAACAAAGAAGCAAGTAAAGCAAATCAGTATGTATCATAAGCTTTCCCTTTATAAATTTTCTGTTAAAGGGGGATACAGCCGCAAAGAGAAACATGAGAGATTTAGTAAATTTTGATGAAAATAAGGTAACAAATGTATTCAATACATTACTATAGAGGTGATCATATGCATGCTTATTCAGACGCTTATTTAAATGACGTTGTAGAAAATCAAGGAAAGCTCTTTGATTATATTGCACAAGCTTTTCCCGATAAAGACACAAAGGATTTCATGAAAGCATATATGCACAGTAAAACAAGAAAAAGTATTGATGAAGCACAGGCTTATGTGAATACTATGGATGCGAATGAATTATGGGAATATTTCTCAAAGACAGATGGTTATACACTGAAATCGGGTGCTGCCCTTGAGGGATTTATCCCTGATTGGATTGGTGAATTTTACGCATATTATCAATGGTATTATAATATTTCCAGTTCCGTATTGGTTGATAAAATTCCGATTGAATTCTTAATAAAGGCTTATCCCGGACTTCATGATTTAACGCTGGAGTTAGCGGTACAAAAAGTAGGAGAAGTATAATATGAAAATACTTTGTTTCCATAATCCGAATGAAGAAAACGGTTATTTAAGCAATTGGTATCCGTCTTGTTTTCAGGCAGAGAATATCAATTATACATCGATGGAACAATATATGATGTATCAAAAAGCAATTTGTTTTCAAGATAAATCAACTGCGTTACAAATACTTGCCACAAGCGATCCAAGTCAAATCAAAGCATTAGGGAGAATTGTTTCGGGATATGATGAGCATCAATGGAACGGTCTTAGACAGATCATTGTTTATGATGGTCTACTTGCCAAGTTCACTCAAAATCAAGCTTTAAAAAAGCAACTTTTTGATACGGGTGATTCAATATTGGCAGAATGTGCACAAAAGGATCGAATATGGGGAATCGGTTTAACAATGCGCGATCCCGATCGTTTTGACAGAAGCAAATGGCAGGGACAGAATTTACTGGGTTATGCTTTAATGAGAGTTCGCTCCCATCTTAATAATGAGTAAATGTAATAGATATAAAATTTCATACTCTGAAAGCCAACCTTGAATCAAATTCTTTAAAGGTTTTTGAAAAAGCCAAAGGGTACGACTCCGATAAGAAGCCGTACCCTTTTTCTATCAACGATTATTTTTTAATAATGCTTTCGTTCCAATTTTCATTCGATGGTATTTCCAATAAATCACAAACAGTTGCCGCTACATTGGAAAGACCGAGATTTTCATCCTGCTTCAGCTCTACATCGGCACCGTAAACGATAAACGGAACCTTATTCAATGTATGAGATGTTTTAGCCTTCACCGGTGCATCTGCCTTCTTTGCCTTTTCGTACATTTCATCGGCATTGCCGTGATCTGCCGTCACAAGCAGAATACCGTTTACTTCATCGACCGCCTTGATTACGCGAGCCAACTGTAAATCAACCGATTCCACACCGATCACAGTTGCTTCAAAGTTTCCGGTGTGACCGACCATATCACCGTTCGGATAATTGGTGCGCAGGAAGTCATAATTGCCGGAAGTGATTGCTGCACATAATACATCGGTAATTTCTGCCGCCTTCATCCAAGGGCGCTGTTCAAACGGTACGACATCAGACTTGATTTCCACGAAATCCTCTAATGCTTCGCTGAATTTCTCAGAGCGGTTACCGTTCCAGAAATAAGTCACATGTCCGTATTTCTGTGTTTCGGAAATCGCATACTGACGAATATTATGCTTCACCAGCTCCTCAGACAATGTATATTTGATTTTCGGCGGGAATGCCAAGAAGTTATGCGGAATATTTAAATCTGCATCATACTGCAGCATACCGGCATACATCACGTCCGGCTTCCGAACACGATCGAACTTATCAAAGCTTTCATCACCGTCAAATGCCAAAGAGATTTCCTGTGCACGATCGCCGCGGAAGTTAAACAGAATCACACTGTCGCCGTCATGTATAGCACCGACCGGCTGATTGTTTTCCGCAATTACGAACGGAGGTAAATCCTGATCGACTGCCTGTAATTCATTACGATAGGTTTCAATCGCTTCCTTAGCACTCGTAAAGGTACGGCCTTCACCTAATACATGAGTTTTCCAGCCCTTTTCCACCATTGCCCAGTTGGCCTCATAACGATCCATTGTGATGCACATACGACCGCCGCCGCTGGCAATGCAGGCATGGAAGCTGCCATCATTCAAATCAGCCATAAATGCCTCAATATCATCCACATAAGTCAATGCGCTTGTTTCGGGAACATCACGACCGTCAAGCAGCGCATGAATACGAACCTCTTTTACGCCCTCTTTTTTCGCTTCCGCAATCAATGCCTTTAAATGCTTGATATGAGAATGGACATTACCGTCACTTAACAGGCCCAAAAAGTGCATAACGCCCTTATCCTTACAATTCTCTACCAATGCTTTCCATGTAGATGAAGTAAAGATATCACCTGACTCGATTGATTCATTGACAAGCTTTGCGCCCTGAGAATAAATCTGACCGCAGCCCAGTGCATTATGTCCTACCTCGCTGTTACCCATATCACCGTCGCTCGGCAAACCGACAGCCAAGCCGTGTGCTTTGATTTCCGTATGCGGGCAATTTTCCCATAAATGATCTAATGTAGGCTTATATGCTTGTTTAACCGCATTTCCGAATTCTGATTCGTTAATGCCGACGCCATCCATTACTACTAATACAACAGGTCTTTTACTCATAACCTTAATCCTCCTATGTTCGTGGTTATTATAGCACGTTTTAGCGCCTGTGAAAAGACGAATCAGTTCCGAAACCACTTTCCCGCGCAACAAAAAAAGGCATTGCGCCTTAAGAATTCCTAGCCTAAGCGAAGCAGTGCCAAAAGAAGTAAGAGACAGCCGCTGAGCCATGAAACATCACTGTGGAAGCGATGGGCCATGGATTTACCGAGCGCACTGCCGAGAACGATAAAGCCGATTCCGAAACCAAAGCTGACTCCCAACAATGCCCCGATATTCACGACACCGATTCCGTATGCCAACCCGCTTGCCAATGAATCCAAGGAAAGCGCAATCCCTAAATAGGCAGCTTCCCGTACACTCAATTCCTTGGAACGATCTATATCTGCCTCAGTTTCATCAAGAAAGATATCGATCACAAAGGATATACCCTTCAATCGTATAATCAGCGGCTGTTGCTTATGCTTTTTGACATAGTGCTTTACCTGAGCCTGAAACAAGCGGATCAAGCCCAACGCAATCAAGATGAAAAAGCTGATCCATTTTCCCACCTCCGGCGATAAAAGCTGTGTAAAGCTCTTTGCCAAAGCGATAGACAATCCAAGCAGCAGAGTACCGCACAGCGATATAATCATCGTTGCTTTCCATGGAATTTTAATTCGTTCGGCGCCGTACGCAACACTCATAAAAAAGCTGTCGCAGCAGGTGGCACATATCAGCACCAGCATATCGACCATAGCCTCACCCATCCTTTGTCTCATTTTATGACGAATATACCTAAACGCTTAGGCAAAAACCATCGTTTCAAGACAAGGAAATCAAAAAGGAAACCAAAAAGGCAGTATCAATTTTCACCGTGTTCACTTCACTTCGTTATAAGAATACTGCCTCTGTAATGCTTATTTCTGTATGATGATACGACTATGATATCGATGCCAATTCTCCTTTATTACCGATAGAATGATAAAGTGCTTTTTTGATCGTATAGAATACCTTATCCAATACCCGGTATCTAAGGAATCAATAAACAATTGTATGATATAGTCACTGAAATACATCGAATTATCCCAATCAAACAACAACAGTAAGATCGTTAACGCAGAATGCTCGGTAAAAAACTCACGATCTGTCTTCATCAGGTCCTGCATCTGTTTACTTTCCTGAATTTTCGCCAGTAAATCAGTCGGTAAATCCACAAAGCCTTTTCTGTAGTAGATACGATTGCCCTTGGAAACCAAATGATAACGCTGTGTGAAATCCAATATACGCTGTTTCATCGGTAAACGCCAATCCTCAAACGCATCGATTTTCCCGCTTCGATTTACGTCCTTGAACGCATAACCGTCATCAACTAAAATACGAATACCGCTGTTGGGGTCATAGCTTAGATCCTTACCGCTCTCATTATGAATTTTCCAATGCTTCTGATGATATTGAAGCTTCCATTTATCTGTCATATGAATATATCCTTTCATGCTTATTTAATGCCTTCAGTATAACAAGCAATTTCGTTTGTACTGTCTTTTGTTTATGTGAAATTACGTTATAGAACTAAGAACAAGATTCATACAAACAAATAGGCATATACAGGGCATAAAAAAGCTTTTAAAAGGCATGGGAAGCATAATCTTTCCCATGCCCGTACTGTAAGCTTATGAATACATTCATTACGATATTCATTTATTTCTGTGCTTCAATCAAATCCTTCAACAGCTTGACACAGCCCTCAATACCGAATTTACCTGAATTCAATACGATATCGTAATTATCCGCATTGCCCCATGTACGATCTGTATAATAATTATAATAATTCGCTCTGCGCTTATCTATTTTGCGAATACTTGCGTCAATATCAGTTTCATCGACCTCATAGGAATGAATCGCATGCTTTTTACGATACGGCATATCGGCATGAATAAATACCGAAAGCACGTCCTTCGTATCACTGAGCACATAATCGGCACAACGTCCGATAAGCACACAGGAGCCCTGATTCGCAATATGCTTGATTGCCTCAGACTGCACCAAAAACAATTTATCGTTTAATGACATTTCCGCAATCGAGCTGAGCGGTGTGCCTAATGTATATCCGATTGCGCCTAACAAATAATAGCCCTTGCTTGTATGATATTTTTCGTCTTCAAAAAGCTCTGCGTTGATGCCGCTTTCCTTTGCGGCGATTTCAATCAGCTCCTTGTCATAAAACGGTATCTGCAACTCCTCTGCCAAACGCTTTCCGATTTCTCTGCCGCCGCTGCCGAATTGTCGACTGATGGTAATGATCGTCTTTTTCATATAGAACCCTCCTTTGGTTTATAAAGACTGTATCTTACATGAAGCATGTGCCGAATCGTGTTTCTCTATACTCATTATAACACTATCGCTTAGATATACAAGTAAAACAAAGAATTTATTTCAGCATTGATGAATCAGCGGATAAGCTTGGTTCAAAAAGCAAAAAAGCAGTGATTTTAAACCGGTGGCGGACTGGAATTTTGACCTGTAAATTATGAAAATCAGACGTTACTGTTGAAAGATTTTCAGTGCTTGTTAAAGTAAGCATTTTCTTATAAGGAAACAGATAAAAGGCATTGACTTTTCCCTATGCAATGCTTAAAATGTTCTTACCGAAAGCATATGCTTATGTGAGTGTTATGGATATCGTACACATAAGAAAACATATTCTATGCGGCGCTCAACATCGTATTATAAGGAGGCATTCCATGTTTTCATTTCTGAAAAAAAAGCATGAGCAGCTTATTGCACCGATAGACGGAAAGGTCATATCGCTTGATGATGTTGACGATCCGATTTTCTCAAAGCGAAAGATGGGAGACGGGGTAGCGATTGTCGCAAGCGGACTGTATGTGTATGCACCGGCTGACGGACAGATTGCCGTTACGATTGAAAGAAAGCATGCGTTCGGTATGGTGCTTGAAAATGAAATGGAGCTTATTGTTCATGTCGGCATCAATGTGAACGATCCGAGCGGGAACGGCTTTACAATGTTAGTGAAGGAGCATGAAACGGTAAAACAGGGTACACCGATTATTAAAATCGATCCGCAGCTTTTGACTGATAACGAACTCATAACACCGGTCATTATTACAAATCCGCATTGCTTCACGATTCTCAATAATCATATCGGTGAAGCTGTTGTCGGTAATGAAAGCATTTTGATTGAATATCGCTGAGGTCTGATCGACCTCTTTTTTTATCCAAACAAAAAAAGACGGATACAGGATCGCTCCTTGATATCCGCCCGGATATTGACTATGTATTTAATAGTTATTTACGTTTGCATCCTCAGGTGAATGCTTTTCCTCTGCCTTTAACTCAAAATGAATCAGCATCGTTAATATGGCACGAAGCAAGATGATTGCGCCGAGTACATAAATCTCACTCATTTCATGAATTAAAACAGTTTTCAAAATCTCCGCTCCCATTTTAAATTCCAAGCCCAGTGCCAACGCGTTTGCGAGCTCAATTTTAATCGGATAGCGCTTTTTTTGAAGCAAAGATGCAAAGTAGAGCGCAAAGGCTTTTATTGAGCCGAAGGCAATTACGATAATACCGAATATTTCGATTGTCGCATATACCTCAGGCAGCCATGCTTCAATCAAATGTTCCAGCATGATTGAACCCGATTAACGCTCTTGTGCATATACTGCGACGATTTCACTTACCGGCTTGCTTTCTTCCATTGCCTTGATGACATCACCGAGTACCGGACCTACAGATAATACACGCATCTGCGGATAGGACGGTACTTTTTCATCCTGACAAATCGTATTTGTACAAATAAAGCCGCTGAGATTGCTTGCCTTTAAACGATCGATCGCAGGTCCCGATAATACGCCGTGGACACAGGAAGCATAAACGCCGACTGCACCCTTGTCATACAGCATTTGAATACCGGCAGTCAAGGTTCCCGCCGTATCAACGATATCATCGACCATGATCGCAGTTTTTCCGTTCACATCACCGATCAGATTCATTGCCTCCGCAACATTTGGCTTCGGACGGCGCTTATCAATGATCGCTAACGGTGCATGCAGAATTTCCGCAAGCTTTCTCGCTCTTGTAGTTCCGCCGTGATCGGGAGAAACAACGACTACATCAGGCAGATTCAATTCCTTGAAATAGCTTCCGATAATACTGATTGCGGAAATATCGTCCGCAGGGATATCGAAGAAGCCCTGAATCTGTGTCGCATGAAGCTCCATTGTGATAATGCGGTCGGCACCTGCCTTTTCCAACAGTCCGGCAATCAGCTTGGAAGTGATCGGCTGACGCGGTTTTGCCTTGCGGTCCTGACGTGCATATCCGAAATACGGCATAACTACCGCGATATGCTCAGCGCTTGCACGCTTGCAGGCATCGATCGCAATCAACACTTCCATCAGGTTGCTGGAAACAGGATTGCATGTGCTCTGTACGATATAAACATTCTTACCGCGCACACTCTCTCCGAGCTCAACCATGATTTCACCGTCGGCAAAGTGCTTTACATCGCAAAGCCCCAAAGGGATACCTAAACGTGCCGCAATTTCATTCGCCAAGCCGACGCTTGATGTCAACGCAAATATAACTGTTTTCTTTTCCATTTGTCTTTATCCTCTTTTCTATATTTATCTGTGATTTATTTCTTATTTATTTTTATACTTGGTTCCGAAGCCTTTTTTATTTGACTGTCGTGCCCGCGCAATTCCCATATCACCGTCATCAACACTGTCGGTAATCGTTGAACCTGCCGCCAACAGCGCATTTTCTCCGACCGTCACCGGCGCAATCAAATTACAGTTGCTGCCGATAAACGCTCCGTCCTTCACAACGGTACGATGCTTATCTTTACCGTCATAATTTACGGTAACGACACCGCATCCGACATTGATATCCTTACCGAATTCACTGTCTCCGATGTAGGTCAGATGAGCGCATTTACTGTTGTCATTAAAATCGGAATTTTTAAATTCAACAAAGTTTCCGATCCGGCAATGCTCATGAATATGCGTATGATTTCGCAGATGAGTCATCGGTCCTACCGTAGTATGTGCATCTACCTGTGAGTCCACAACCTTACTGGAATCAATCAATACATGATCGCCGATTTGTGCGTCCTTAAGAAAGCTGTTAGGTAAAATCTGTACATTTTTACCAATCTTGGTTTTTCCGTAAATCACGACATTCGGATAGATAATTGTATCCTCACCGATTTCTGCATCGGCACCGATATAAGTATTTCTCCAATCGATCAATGTTACACCGTTCAGCATATGCTTATGATTGATATGTTTCTTCATCCAAGCCTCTGCCTTTGCCAAATCTACTCGGTCGTTTACGCCCATCAGTTCATCTCGATCCTCAACGATCAGAGCATTGGTCGATAATCCCTTATGATTGAATATTTCCACCAAATCAGTGATATAGTATTCCTTTTGGGCATTCTCATTCTTTAATTCCTTTAGGCCTTCAAATAGTGCTTTGGTTTTGAATACGAACAGACCGGTATTGATTTCGGTAATCGTTTTTTCCTGCTCGCTGCAATCCTTAGCTTCAACGATTTTTTTCACCTGACCGCTTGCTTCACGAACAATTCTGCCGTAATTACCGCCGTCATCCAAAACAGCACTCAATACGGTCAAATCATGTGTTTCATTTGCCGCAAAGGCTTTTTCGATCGTTTCGCTTTGAATACACGGACCGTCACCGTTTAATACGATCGTATCTCCGTCACAGTCCTTCAAGCAATCTGCCTGCATGACTGCATGACCTGTTCCGAGCTGCGGACTTTGAAGTGCATAGGTTACCTCATCCTGCAGGTATTCCTTGACCGCATCTGCACCGTGTCCGACAACTACAACGATTTTATCCACATCGGCTTTTTTCAGTGCCGTTACGATATGTCCGATCATCGGTTTATCTGCACATTGGTGCATAACCTTACATAAAGACGATTTCATTCTGGTGCCTTTACCGGCAGCCAATACTATCGCAGATCTCATAGAAAAATTACCTCCGTATATATTTTATCAAAAAATCAGCATAATAAAAAGGCTTAATTTTATAACGTGCCTTTCTATCGTATTTTATTGTATGTTTCTTTGTGTTTTTCGCGCTTTGATTTATTTTATTTTGGATGCTTTTCGTACTTTGTATATTGAGGAAGCTTTTTTGATTCTTATTCTTTACTGCCTTGATTCTTTTATTACTTTAATTCTTTTACTGCTTTAATTCCGGCGCTTTAAATTCGTGTGTGGGTGTGCCATACCTTTAAACTTTGGTGT
>CANSQL010000046.1 GCA_947649125.1 uncultured Erysipelotrichaceae bacterium
GCTTAAGCTTTTCTGAACCCCTTGTACAACAAGGGGTTTTCTCGATACAAAAAAATCATACAGAATACTCTGCATGATCGCTACAATTCTTCCTCTAAGCAATCCAAAAGCTCCAAAATACGATTGAGATCATCCGTACCGTTATACGTGATCGAAATTCGCTTATCATCGACCTTGACCTTTGTTTGAAGCTTGGTCTGTAAACGATGCTCAATCGGATCCAAATGAGAATCCCTTTGTTTGACCTCATTCTTTTCCTTCGGTTCATTTAAATTCTTGACCATTGTTTCTACAGCTCTTACGGACAGATGAAGCTGAATCGCCTTTTGTGCCACATCCTCCATCAAGGCTTCATTCTTTAAGCCTAACAAGGCTCTTACATGCCCCATACTGAGCTGCTTTGTGACAACATAATTCTGTACACTTTCCGGAAGCTTTAACAGACGCAACAGATTCGCCACATGCTCACGTGATTTTCCGACACGCTTTGCCAGTTCCTCTTGCGTATAGCCGATTTTTTTGATCAGCTTTTCATAGCCCTGTGCTTCCTCGATCGCATTCAGATCCTCACGCTGAATATTTTCAAGCAATGCGATCTCCATCATCTGTTGATCGTCAAAATCCATTACAATAGCCGGAATCGTCTGCATGCCCGCAAGCTTAGATGCCCGCCAGCGGCGCTCACCGGTAATCAACTCATAGCCCTGCACGGCCTTTTTCACAAGAATAGGAGTAAATACGCCGTGAAGCGCAATGGACTCTGCCAATTCTTGGAGCTTGTCATCATCAAAATGCTTACGCGGCTGATAAGGATTGACCTTGATATCAGCGACTGCGATTTCGCTTTTTTGATTGCTGTATTCCGTTGAAGCTCCCTGCTGAATATCCTCTAATACATCATCGATGCTTTCACCGAATATTGCGCTTAGGCCTTTTCCCAGCGCATTTTCTTTTTTTGCCATTTTCGCCCCTCCTATCGTCTGCGGTTGTTTTTCACAACCTCATTCGCAAGCCCGGCATATGCCTTTGCCCCCTCGCAGCGCACATCGTATTCAAAGATGCTCAAGCCGCGCGACGGCGCTTCACTCAATTTGATATTTCTCGGTATGTAGCTGCGATAGACTCGATCCTTAAAGTGGGTACGAACCTCCTGCTGAACCTCTACACTTAATTTTGTACGTGCATCAAACATCGTCAATACGACGCCCTCAATCACCAAATCATGATTGAACAGCTGCTGTACAAGTCGAATCGTCAACAACAGCTGTGTAACACCCTCTAAGGCATAATACTCACACTGCACCGGAATCATGACCGAATCTGCCGCAGTCAAAGCATTTGTATTCAATAAACCTAAGGAAGGCGGACAGTCAATAATAATAAAATCATATTGATTTCTGATCGGATCCAGCTTTTCCTTTAACAGCTCCTCTTTGCCCACCTCAAACTTTGCCATCTGTAAATCAGCACCGGCCAAGTTGATGCTTGAGGGTACGATATCGATCGGAGGGGCAGTCAAATTCAATCGCACATCCTCTACGCGATAATTTTCCATTAATAAATTATATACCGATAAACGATTTTGATTAGAGCCTGCGCCGACCCCCTGTGTCGCATTCCCCTGCGGATCAAAATCAACAAGCAATACCTTATTTCCGAGATATCCCAATCCGGCAGCGAGATTGATTGCCGTAGTCGTTTTTCCTACTCCGCCCTTTTGATTGGATACCGCTATTATTTTTCCCATTTTACATCCGTACCCTCCTATTTCTGAAAGCGAATAATCACAGTTACGTAATCTTCACTTTCCTCCTCTTTCATATCCAAATCGACACCGGCATGTTCCACCATTTTCACTGCCTGACGAATCGTATTTAAAGCAATTTTCATATTGCGGGTAATGCCCTTTAATAACTGCTTCTTTTTCGGCTCTGCCTTCTCCTGATCGGCCTTGATCATCTTTTCCGTCTGTGAAACAGATAAGCCTTTTTTCAATATGCGGTCGAGATAATCCTGTTGCTTGTCCTCTTGTGCGCCCAATAACGCACGCGCATGCCGCTCTGAAATCAGCTTCGCATTTACGGCATTTTGAATATTTTCATCTAAATTCAACAGACGTATCTTATTCGCAATCGAGGATTGTGACTTGCCGATTTTTAACGCCAGCTGCGACTGATTCAGATTTGCGTATTTCATGATATCGATATACGATTTTGCTTCCTCGATCGCACTCAGATTTTCTCTTTGAATATTTTCAACCAATGCCATTTCGGCCATCTGCAGCTCATCGGCATCCATCACCAATACCGGCACCTCCACCATGCCGTTCAGCTTCATCGCCCGATAGCGTCTTTCACCGGCAACGATTTGATAGCCGTTTTCACATTCTCTGACCGTAATCGGCTGAATCAAGCCGTTTTCTCTGATTGACTGGGCCAAATCCATCAACGCCTCATCATTGAATTCCAAACGCGGCTGATAAGGATTCGGTTGAATCTCCTCCAGCATAACGATCTTACTTTCCCGCATATAATTCCTCCTCTATAACGGCTGTTTCTTAATTTTGGCAAAGGCTCTCGGATATTGCTTCGGCGTAGCCTTTGTTTTTTGATAAATAAGATTGATTCGTCTTGAACCGTCACTCAGCTCATGTTCACAGCCCTTTAAAAACGTACAGCCCAAGCAGGCAGTCGCATGATGCGCAGCCTCCTGCTCATGATAGCCCTCCGCTCCCTTCATCGCTAAGAAAAGCCCCTGCTTCTTAACTAAGGGAATACATAATTCACTCAGCATCGGCAGATTGGCCACTGCCCTTGCCGTAACGATATCAAAGCTTTCACGCTTTTGCTTCGCATAGTCCTCTGCCCGTGCATTGACAAGCTTTACATCAAGCGAAAGCTCAGCACATAAATGAGTTAAAAAGGTAATTCGCTTTCCTAACGGCTCCACGATCGTTACCTCTAAATCAGGCTGAACGATTTTCATCGGCAGGGAAGGAAAACCCGCACCTGCGCCTACATCACATAATTTGCCTTGAAGCGGAATATCAATCAACGGATAGATCGAATCCAAAAAATGCTTCTCATAAACAGCGTCTTCTTCCTTGATTGCCGTAAGATTCATTTTTTGATTCCATTCCGTTAATAAGGCGGCATATAGTTCAAACTGTTTTTGCTGATGCTCAGTTAAAATAATTCCGTTTTTATGCAGATAAAGCGCAAAATCCCGCTTGTGAAAAACCGTCATGCCATGCCTCCGTATCCATATATTTCCATAATAATCACAGTTGTTTCTCGGTATGATGAAAGGTGTTTTTTCATATACCTTCTACCTTACGGTACAGTATATTATTATAACGGATTTACCGGGAAATGAAAAGGTAAAACGGGAAATAATTATAAGAAATATTGAAAGGTGAAGCAACGGTCATTTTTGTTTGTCTTATGTATCGGCTTTTGAAGGAATCGGATCTTAAGCATATCAACAGATATGATCAATCGATATGTGAAGTATTTCCGTACACAGTGCCAGTAAACAAAGATACACAAAATAATTCCTGTTGATATGAGTTACAATCACAAAATTTATCAAACAGAATATCTTTACAATTATATAGTCTGTTATGGATATTGTTTGCGATTTTGGATTATATTTAAAAATATAATATTCTGAAATGGATAATTTAACAATTTCATTTTCCTATTTTGTATATAATTTGTGTAATAGAGGAGGTAGCACCTATGAGCTCTGACATCTTAAATAAGATTCCGAAACTGAATTACGGCGATTTAATCAAGGATATTAAAAAGGAAACCGGTTTGACCGCTGAAAAGCTTTCTATCATAACCGGTATTCCGAAATCAACCATTGATAAGATTACATCGAACAGACTGAAAAAGGGACCGACTTCAGCGCAATTATTTAAAATTACTTATGCGAGTCGATATAATACAATCAAATGGGTTTCCGATCAGCTGGGAGTCAATGTCATCAGCGGGATGAAACAGGATTCGCAGGAGAATCTCAGTGCCGATGAATGGGAAATCATAAAATTACTGAGACAGTTTAATAATCCTGCGGTTACGAAGCATTGTAAAAATCTTTTAAAGGAAGTCGGCGGTTCTGTGAGGGAGAGTGTCGACCCTCAAGAATAGTTGAAGCGCTGCATCTATGTGAAGGTCGATGTCGCGTGTCGGCCTTTTCATTTTGTGTAAATAAAAAGAATAAAGCGTCTGTTTGTTGATGAAGTGATATCATTTCCATCACTATCGTCACTGATACAGACGCTTTTTTGATTATTCGTTTAATAAATATCTTATTTAATTCATCAGGGCGCTGTTAGAGCCGCTATAGAAATTCAATTTGATTTAAGTCATACGGAGTCATTTGATATACGTAATTCAGCCAGTTTCGATATAACAGGTTCGCATGAGAGCGCCATGTGAGCACAGGCTCTTGTGTCGGATCGTCCTGCGGAAAATAGTTACAGGGGATGTGAATCGGCTTTCCTGCTTCCTTATCGCGGAAGTATTCCTGTGCCAGTGTTTCGACACCGTACTCTAAATGTCCGAGGATAAATATTTGTCTGAAATCCTTTTTCGCACAGATATTCGTTCCCGACGTCATGCTTTCCGAAAGCACCTCGAGTTCTTTTATGTCCGCCAGTGCTTTTTCATCAATTCCGGTATGGCGGGAATGCGGTGTCATATGTATTTCATCGAAGCCGTTTGTTAAAAAATTATATTCGTCGCATAGGCGCTGCGGAAATATTCCAAACATTTTTTCTTTCAACAGGTGCTTTTGTATGTTGTAGTGGTAATAGAGTCCTGCCTGTGCCCCCCAACAGATATGGAGTACGGAGAATACATGGGTCTTGCTCCAAGCCATGATTTCACACAGCTCGGGCCAGTAATCGACCGCTTCAAAGGGAAGTTGTTCTACCGGTGCACCGGTGATGATCAAGGCATCGTAGTATTTGTCTTTGAATAGGGTGAAGTCATCGTAAAATTTCACAAGATGGTCTTCGCTTGTATTTTTTGATTTATGGGATGAAATTTTCATAAAGTCAATGTCTACCTGCAGCGGTGATTTACTGATCAATCTTAAGATTTGGGTCTCTGTTTCGATTTTTTTCGGCATCAAATTTAAAATGGCGATTTTGAGCGGGCGGATATCCTGTTTCTCGGCGATATCTTCCTCAAGCGCAAATATCTTTTCGCCTTCCAGTATGCCCTTGGCAGGAAGATCGCTCGGAATATTGATCGGCATTATGCGATGGCCGCAAATGCGTTTTTCAAATCGTTCAGAATATCGTCCGCATGCTCAATGCCGCAGGATAAACGAATCAGACCCGGAGTGATTCCTGCATTTACCAGCTGTTCGTCGCTGAGCTGTCTGTGGGTGGAGCTTGCCGGGTGCAGGACGCAGGTGCGGATATCGGCTACGTGTACTTCTAAGGATACAAGCTTAAGGTGGTCGATAAAGGCTGCGGCACGCTCTCTGCCGCCTTTGATGGAAAAGGAAATGACACCGCTGCAGCCCTTCGGCAGGTATTTCTCTTTGAGGGCATGGTAGGTATCGTCACTTAAGCCCGGATAATGGATGAATTCCACATCAGGCTGTTCCTTTAGGAATTCTGCGACGATTTGCCCGTTGGCGCAGTGCTTGTCCATTCTGACCGCTAATGTTTCCAGTCCTAAGTTCAGCAGAAAGGCGGAGTGTGCGGAAGGATAGCATCCTAAATCACGCATAAGCTGTACGCGTGCCTTTGTGATATAGGCGCTTTCCTTAAAGCTCTCTGTATAGATGATGCCGTGATATGAGGCATCCGGTGTTGTCAGTCCCGGGAATTTGCCGTTGTTCCAGTTAAATTTACCGCTGTCTACGATCACACCGCCGGGCTGCAGTGCATGACCGTCAAGATATTTCGTGGTGGAATGGATGATGATATCAGCCCCGAATTCAAAGGGACGGCATAGGTAAGGGGTTGCGAAGGTGTTGTCAATCAACAGCGGAACCTCGTGTGCATGTGCTACCCTGGCGAATTTTTCAATGTCCAGTACATTCATAGCGGGGTTTGCCATAATTTCGCCGAACATTGCCTTTGTGTTTGGGCGGAAGGCTTTATTTAATTCATCCTCATCGGCGTCGGGATCGACAAAGGTCACATCAATGCCGAATTTCTTCAGTGTGATGGAGAACAGATTGACCGTTCCGCCGTAAATCGTGGAGGATGTAACCATATGATCTCCGCTTTCTAACAGATTCAAAAGTGCGATGAAGGTTGCCGCCTGTCCGGATGTTGTGCACAGCGCACCGACACCGCCTTCTAAGGCTGCAATCTTTTTTTCCACCGCATCTACGGTCGGATTTGAAATTCGCGAGTACATGTGTCCTTCTGCGGTCAAATCGAACAGCTGTCCGACGAATTCGGTGGAATCGTATTTATAGGTAGTGCTTTGATAGATCGGCAGCGCTCGCGGCTCGCCGTTTTTTGGTTCATATCCTGCGTGTAAGCATTTTGTTTCAACCTTCATAGTGAAAACTCCTCTCATTTTAAATTATATTTTACACATTTTTTGGGAGTTCTGCAACGGTAAAGTGCATATCCGATAACGTCATCAAGTAAATTTCGAATAATGTTAGCTGATTTTAATCAGTACCTGAATTATCCATATGTATATTATTTATATTTTTCTCATTGCTGGTTGCTCGATTATAATATCATATCTGTGCCGATGTTTCGTCAATTAACTATAATATAATTTTTCTCCTTTCTTGTCAGCAAGAAGTGCGCTGCAAAAGAGCTAAACAAAAGCAAGAGATACGCTATACTTCGGTTACCATACTAAGAAAGCAGACCTCTTTCATAAATAGGGTAACGCAAAACTTGCCTTTTATTTATTGTTGACCTTATTTAGCGCTATAGTAAACAGGCACTCAACAAAAATAAAGATCCTATTAGAACATCAACAATTACACTGTGAATTACGGAGATAGTTATCTGTTCAGTTCCCTTGACCTTTTGAAAATCAACTGTTATTTTATTAAAAATACTAACACAGATAACATTACAATAAGCGGTACTTCCAAAAAAAACATTTCTTTCCATAAAATAGGATCATTTTTCATTTCCTGCTTGTTTTCGAGAAAGATACCGAAATCCATATTCCTTGGAACATAAAATATATTACTGCAAATAAGAAACACGGCAGCAATCAAGATGACGTTAACTATAATCGCCGTGCTTTTGCTTAATACATTTGTCATACATAATACACATACCCCTAATAACAATAATAGATAAATCCCGTAAGCAATTTTTAATTTTTTCATATTCTATCCTCTTTCTTGAAAATGCACCCATTCACTATATTTCATTGTCCTTCAATTCTCTTCCATATGAATAAATATAATAGGTTTCTCTTTTCTATTGGTTCATTAATATGATAACACATCGAAATCATTAAATAAAGCAACACAATCGGTAATTAGGTAAAACCAAAGATAAAAAGCCCCATAAAATGGAACTTTTTGATGCTTTGATAAATTTTGTAATATACGTCTGTAATTAACGCTTTGTGAACTCTCATGCCAATGCCGATAGCAATATATACTGCTTTGTTTACGGCACTAGATAATAGCTTATTATTTCTCGATCAAGTTTCTTTATATTTTGAGTATTGCCGTGATTGTTCTTGATCCATATCAATAAAATCATGGATTCTTTCTTTCTCTTTTGATTGCAGTTGGTCAAACATTTCGGCTAATCCATTTATATCATTATTTTCCATCAGACTCAAATAATATTTCCGAGATTCAAAAGGAATTACAATCGGTACCTGATTATCCGAAAGCAAAATATAATTTATCATAAGTCGTCCGGTGCGCCCGTTTCCGTCCGGATAAGGATGTATATTTTCATAATCTAAATGCATATTTGCAATATCTTTCATACTGAATTTAGATTGAAACAGCACATTATATCGTTCATAAAATTCATTCATAATATCTCCCAAATCTTTAGGCAACGGAAACTTCTTTTCAGATCCTCTTATACGAATTAATCCCATTCTGTATCCACCGACATACATAATATTATGATTGATTATCTGATTAATCTCTGTAAAAAAAGATTCATCCATACAGAATTTTCCTGATTCAACTCGATCAATAATCTTATTTAAAGCATATTTATGATTGATAGCCTCGTAAATTTCTTTAGCTTCTGCCTGTTCAATTTTGCTATGTTTATTATCAAATAAAAGGGCATATGTTTCTGCAAAACTTAATGTACTTCCTTCTATGGCATTACTATGATAAGTGCTTCTTGATATAAAATCTTCAAAGTAGATTTTTGATTTTTTCAAAACATCTAATATTTTCATTTGATTTATCATATTAATCACACACCTCTCTATTTTGTTCATTATATCATATGATAAATTATATTTCATCAATTAAATTACGTGCAAGAAGGAATTGGAATATATAATTCATCAATCTCTGCTTCATTTAGAATGTCAATCATTAATCCGGCCATTGCTCCAAACATTTTGCTTTCCAACCTTTTTCAATAAAAAGCTCTTTATTACACAATCTCACATCTTTACTATGCATTTGATCAAAGAAAAAATGCCGGCAATAATTACGCCAATTTATTACGTTAGTGTTGCGTTAATTCCACCGCAAGCCTTTTCACCCAATGTCACCAACTTTTATGCCTGTTCCCCCCTCCTTTAAATAAAACCACCAGTAGATTGAAGTGAGTACCAAAATTTGGTCATAAATAATGAAGCGCATTTCATACATCAAAAAGCCCCATAAAATGGGACTTTTTGATGCTTTGATAAATTTTGTAATAAACGTCTGTAGTTTTGAGAACTCCGCAACCTTATAAAATAAGAGTTTTCAAGCCTTTTGGTTGCTTACTTGTTACATTGTCAATACACCTTAGAAAGATTTACTACAATTTATCTGTAAAAATTAAGCATAATCTATATATTTCTAATGTTTTACATCAATAGCTTCAATTACTACAGGATTCCTTTAGTTTTCTATTTTATAAAGTAGGTGATTTTTTGCTTATGCAATACTCCCAATTTTTAATTCTAAATTTATAAGTATATAATCTCTATTATACTTCTATAATTTCTTAAAATATTACAATTTCTGTTGATTTTAATTCACCTTTATAATAATACTCTAATTCTATTTGTCTTTTATTATAATTTATCTCATAATATATCCCAATAATATAGCGACAGACATGTTCAGGGAGTGACTTCCCATCGAAACTCCATACATCATCAAAGCTATCTTTAGTTAAACATTTTAATCGTTCTCTATCATTATTTTTATCCTTCTCTAATCGATTACTTTTTTTCATTTCAATGGCGACTAAGTTATCTTGTTCTATACACTCTCCTCTACTATGAACAATTAAATCACAATTTATTTTTATAATATCAAAATTTGGTCCTTGAACAGTTTTAACAAAAGTTTTAAGTTTCCCACCCCTATTACGATTATATTCAACATCTACATAATAGCTAGAATATATTGTTTGTTTCAACCTCTCATGTATATGTAACATTAAAGCACCACATAAAGTACGTTCAGAAACTTTTGTTTCAAACAAATCCTTATCTAGATTTATCAAATCAGAATTTGCATGTTTAAATATTATTTTCAAATCATCATATACACATTCCATCATTTACCCTCCAAATATCTTAAGTTTATTTTTGCGACATAAATTCTTAAGAAAATAAATTCCTATTCATTTTCATCCATAATTCCATCTCCTACTTTTATTAAATTTACTCTTCTATTATATCTTTATTTCTCTAAGAAAAAAAGAAGTATCTAAATTTCTCACGAAATCTAAATGCCTCTCTAATCTTCTCACAACAATGATTACTAACGTTTTGAGAACTTTGCAACCTTATAAAATAAGGTTTTTTAAGCCTATTTATCGCTTACTTGTTGCATTGTCATATCTACTTACAAAGACTATATCCACTTATTTTGTATTCTCATTAGATGATAATACAGCTTCGACCTGAGCAATTAATTGCTCTTTGTCAGGCATATATGTTACATACTTTGAAGCAAAAATGTTATTACTTAAACCTCCCAAAGCATATTGCATGTCGACATTTCCTTTATCAGTACACAAAATCAAACCAATTGGAGGATTATCATTTTCATCATTAACTTCTGCTGCATAATAATTTAAATACATATTAAGTTGTCCAACAGCTTCAGGCATTAATTTGATAGTTTTTAATTCTATCAATACATAAGATTTTAAAATCTTATTATAGAAAACCATATCAACATAATAATGAGTATTCCCAAACGTTACTCTTTGTTGTGTTCCCACAAACATAAATCCTTTTCCTAGTTCTAAAAGGAATTTTTCAATTTGTCTAACAAGCTCTTTCTCCAAATCAGATTCCATCATTGGTTTATTTTCTGGCAGTCCCAAAAATTCAAAAACATAAGGATCTTTTATTATATCTTCTGGTTTAGCAATTTCATTTCCTTTTAACGCTAATTCAAGAACTTTCTTTTTGTTAGCTTCACCATTTGATAATAATAATCTTTCAAATAATGAAGTGCTAATTTGTCTTTTTAACTCTCTTACTGACCAATTTGCATTAATTGCTTCCTTTTCATAAAAGCTACGTTTGTCATCATCTGATATGTATAATAACTCGCAATAATGAGTCCAGCTCAATTTTCCAGTCACTGACTGGAAAATTGGATATTTCGTATAAAACATTTTCATGTTATATAAATTAGATTGTGAAAAACCTTTTCCAAATTTATTAGTAAGATTTTTTGAAATAGCAAGTAATTGTTTTTTTCCATATTCACCACGATTATTCTTCAATTCATCTTCAACAATAACACGACCAATATTCCAATAAGCATTTAAAAGTTCACTATTTACTTGTTTTGCGACATTATTTCTAGCGTTCGTGATAATACTAGCAATTTCGTTGACTAATACTTCATTGTTTAACAAATTATTTTCCATAACCAAATACTCCTTTCAATATTAATTATCCATATTATACCTTTATTTCAAAAAGAAAAAAAGAAGCATTTAAACTTCTCACAAAGTTTAAACACTTCTCTAATCTTCTCACAACAATGATTACTAACGTTTTGAGAACTGAGGTGCACGACGTGCTGCCTTCAAACCGTATTTCTTACGCTCTTTCATACGAGGATCACGAGTAACAAATCCCGCTGCTTTTAACGCAGGGCGATAATCTGCACTCGCTTCAATCAACGCACGAGTAATACCGTGACGCATTGCACCGGCCTGACCGGTATAACCGCCGCCCTTAACATTGATCTTAATATCAAACTGATTTAAAGTCTCTGTCAATTCTAACGGTGAACGCACAACCATTCGCAATGTCTCCAACGGCAAATACTCATCTAAGGTTTTACCGTTAACAGTAATGCTTCCCTTGCCCGGAGTCATGAACACACGGGCAACAGAGGTTTTACGGCGTCCTGTACCATTGTAAGTTACTGTATTTTTCTTCGCTGCCATATTTTCATTCCTCCTTACTTAATAACCAGCTCAACCGGCTTCTGTGCTGCATGCGGATGCTCACTGCCCTTATATACAAATAAGTGCTTACGCTGAACATCGCCTAATCTTGTGTGAGGCAACATACCGTAAATTGCTCTTTCGACCCATTCAACAGTATAGTTTTCCTTCATTGTACGCGCTGTACGTACACGCATACCGCCTGCATAACCGGAATGGTTATAATACTTTTTACCATCCAGCTTATTGCCGGTCATCTCAATTTTATCCGCATTGATTACGATTACATAATCACCGCAATCAACGTTCGGTGTATAAGTAGGTTTGTTCTTTCCTCTTAATACTGACGCTACTTCAGTTGCTAAACGTCCTAAAGTTTTACCGGTTCCGTCTACAACGTACCAAGTACGCTCTACTTCTGCCGGCTTAATAAATGTTGTTTGACGCATAATATTCATCCTTTCCTAAGTAGTTTCCGGGGCTACATAGGCATTTAAAGCCGTTTATAATTGTACTGTTTTATTGCCTTAAAGTCAATAGAAACTTCATAAAATTAACAACAAGATAATAAATCGTAGCTGATTCTGTTGAGCATCACCGATACATCATGCCTCACATCCCCCAATAACCGCTATTATTCAATCTGTTCAGAAGTCAAATTTATCCCCTGTAAAGTACATAAGAACAAGCCTCCAAACCCCTGACTACAATCATTTAACTCTGCCTATAATATCCTTCTTCAACTTTGCAGGCACAAAAAAAGAAACTCATGACCTCATGAATTCCTTTTCATCGATTATTTATTTACGTCTGCCCACTTTTTACGCTCCGGGCTTAAGTTATCTACATAATAACGAACAGTTAAAGTACCTGCACACTTGCTTTTATTTTTAGGCTCTACAACGAAATAATCACCCTCAAGCATCGCATCCATCATACCCTTGCAGCAGGTATTTAAATTCTTTACACCGGGTTCACATTCCTCTAAGAAATCCTTCGCATTTACTTCAATATAAAGCCACTGCTTATCATGTGCTTCAACCTTTTTACCCTGTAATCTTTCTACATAATCATTCATTGTCATCTTGTTCATATTATCACTCCTTTACCTTTATGCAAGCCTATTATAACACGGATACTTCGTTTCGCAAAGTTTTTATGTAATTATTTTCATTTTTTATTACGTAACTGCTTACATATATCTAAAAAGCATATCATTCATGATATTATACATTATACACCGTAATAAAACGCAGATTTTGTCGATAAAAAAAGCAGTATCGATAAACACTGAAAATATTTCAAGCATTCGATTTCATACTGCTCTGCAGAAGCTTATTTTTCTTCTTTCACCAATACGATCGTACTGATCGCATCAATCTGTATTTCGTGAAGCATTTCATGATTACATTTCGCATTGTAATAAAGCAATTCATAAGGCTGTTCAAAGCGATAATGAAATTGTTCATGTGTCGGATTAAAGAAAATCATCATACTTTCTTTTTCATCCTTGATTTCATAAATCAATACCTTGCGATCTATGTCATGATAAAATACATGAGCTCTTATCTCATCGGCAGTGGCATAGCGCAATACACTGTGTTCCTTGCGGATTTGAATCAATGCCTTTGTTGCCTCGACGATGTCACTGTAGCGATCCTTACGCTCATAATCAAGTTTATTGATTTCATCGGAATCATTGTAGGTGTTGCCCTTGCCGTGCTTTGTTCGGGCAAACTCTTGACCGCTGTGGATAAACGGAATCCCCTGTGCTAAAAGCACTGCCGCAATACACATCTTATGCCTTTGAATACGCTTATCTCTTGTATCCTCTTTACAGCACTCACGAAGCTTGTCCCAGCATGTCATATTATCATGGCATTCAACATAATTAACGGCATGAGTTGGGGTTTGAAACATCGGATAACCGTTGTCATTGATACAGCTTGCGGATAATACATCCTTCATATAATCGATTAAATAGATTGCGCCGCTGCAGTAGCCCTTCGCATTGATTTCATATTCGCTCGTATTGCCCTTGACGATATCACGGAAGCGATCGGAGAAATGTGCAATCTGCGGCATCTGTGCTTGATTGGCGATACCAGCACGAGCTCCCTCATGCAGGAAGCAGGGCATATTCCAGCCTTCCCCATACACCATAAAATCAGAATTATATTCACGACACGCACTGCGTATTTCATTCATAGTCGCAATATCAAGAATTCCCATCAAATCAAAGCGCAGTCCGTCAATATGATAGGTTTTACATAGAAAACGGCATGTATCTACAATCAACTTACGGCACATTTTGCGGGTTGTATCGATATCATTGCCGCAAAAGCTGCCGTTGGAGAAATTCCCGTTGCCGTCCATTTGAAAATAATAGTTGGGAACCGTAAGCTGAAGCGCATTGGCATTCATATCGTATACATGGTTGAATACAACATCAAGATTTACACGGATACCGTTTTTATGACATTCCTCAACCAGCTTACTGAATTCAAACATTCGTGCATATGCACTTTGGGCATTGAGGGAAAAGCTGCCCTCAAGGCATCGCCATTGCACCGGGTCATAGCCCCAATTATAAAACAAAAACGGATAGTTCTCATCGACTGAGCCGAAGTCAAGCACCGGCATCAGTTGAACATGGGTGATCCCTAAGCTTTTCAAATAGGAAAAGCCGGTCTGTTTTTGTATGGTTTCCGCATTTTCCTCACAGAAGCCTAAGTAGCTTCCCGATTGTTCTACCCCGATTCCTTTTTGGATCGTAAAATCACGCACGCTTGCTTCGTAAATAATCGCATCACAGTTGCTGTTCATCGGCGGAAGCTCGTACAGCTGCTGCTTGATTTTCCTGATATCTACTACTACGGAGTGCTTCGCATTCGCATCTGATGCAATTCCGTACGGATCAATCGTTTCCTTCCATTCTCCGTTAACTCTGATCAAATATCGATATTTGGCATTTTCCAGGTTATCTAACAGCGCATAACGAAAAACACCGCATTCGCTTCTTTGCATTTCATAATCTTGGATACTGCCGTTTTTTTCTATTTCCAGCTTTACTCGTGCAGCAGTCGGTGCCCATAAGGCGAAGCTGGTCTGTGTTTCGGAAAAGCTGAAACCTAAGTCATTGCCTTCATAATAAAACTCATCGTCAAAGCGTTCGGTTTTTGTTATTGCCGCATATTCCAATATTGCTTCTCGTGCAAACTGATGTACCACGTAATATTCATTGCCTATCTCAATCGGGTTTGGGATCGACAGTGTATATTTAATATAATTATTTTGTGTTTGTTCTACTGATTGAATGGTTAAATCCTGAATATTACCGAAACTGTCCTTTAAATGAAAGTAGTTGCTGACTCCGCCGTAACTGTCTCTTGAAAAGAATACGGTTATTCTGTCATAGTCATCTAAATAAGCTTCATAGTAAGTATGTTGTCGCATAATATCACCTTTAATAGTATAGCATAAACGGCAGGGAAACTCACATATTTTTCCTGTTGTTTTGGAAATCTTTTGAGTTGAGAGGGGTGTTTTTTTATTTGACGAAAGATTGAAGTATCGAATGTATGAACAGGCAATCTGCAGGAACAGAATGAGCGGTTCTATGTAAAGAAAAAACGAGTTGCCTCGTTTTTATCTGTCAGATTGATTCATAGCTTTTACAGCTTTTTCTACCTCGGGACGGATCGCTTCATCAACTCCGGATAAATCCATTGCTTCAGCCATCGTTTTATTCATTGCTTTCATTATATTTGTGACTGCTTTCGCAAGACCCTTTTCAATTCCTTTATCCATAATGCCCTGTGATAAATCACACACATCATCAACCTCCCTGTCTATCGCTCTTGTCATCATTATACCATAATTTTTCCTGCATTGACCTAGAAAAAAACACCCGTTAAGGGTGCTTGCTCTACAAGGGTATCATTGATTCAGTGAATTGATATATTTAATTATTTCAGGTTGAACTTCTTCATCAATCTTTAACGCGTTCATCACTTCTGTGATAGGCATGTTTGTGATTTCCATCGCGTTCATAACTGCTTCGCTTAATCCCGCGATGCGTCCTCGCTCCAGCCCTTTCTCTATTCCTTTTTCAAGACCTTCTGCGCGTCCTTTTTCAAGACCTTCTGCGCGTCCTTTTTCAATTCCTTTATCCATAATGCCCTGTGATAAATCACACACATCATCAACCTCCCTGTCTATCGCTCTTGTCATCATTATACCATAATTTTTCCTGCATTGACCTAGAAAAAAACACCCGTTAAGGGTGCTTGCTCTACAAGGGTATCATTGATTCAGTGAATTGATATATTTAATTATTTCAGGTTGAACTTCTTCATCAATCTTTAACGCGTTCATCACTTCTGTGATAGGCATGTTTGTGATTTCCATCGCGTTCATAACTGCTTCGCTTAATCCCGCGATGCGTCCTTGCTCCAGCCCTTTCTCAATTCCTTTTTCAAGACCTTCTGCGCGTCCTTTTTCAATTCCTTTTTCAAGACCTTCTGCGCGTCCTTTTTCAATTCCTTTATCCATAATGCCCTGTGATAAATCACACACATCATCAACCTCCCTGTCTATCGCTCTTGTCATCATTATACCATAATTCTCGGTTAATTGATATTTTTTATCCTTTGCCGGAATGTCAGCTCGAAACAGAATATACAACATTTCCGTCAAATCATGCTTATCATCATTGATATCATATTCATTAT
>CANSQL010000047.1 GCA_947649125.1 uncultured Erysipelotrichaceae bacterium
GCTCGGCACTCGCATCTGCCTGTCCTGTTGCGCCCTTTTTCTCTGCGACGATCGTGACTGTTCCTACTCCGTGGATCGTAACTGCACCGCTTGTTGGATTCACTTCGATTACATTTGTTGAGCCGTCTTGGATACTGTATTTCACAGGATTGGTATTACTGCTTCCTTTGACTGTTGCGTAGACCGTCACTCCTGTATCTGTCAAACACGCACTCTTTGAGGTTATCACTGTATTCGATGTACTGTTCTCATAAAACTTCAGATTCTCTGCCGCAGCTACTCCGACATTGATTGTCACAGGGATTTCCTTTGTGCTCCAATTATCACTTACTGTTACTGTGATATGATAGCTGTTTACTCCTAAATTCGCTGTTGTCTTGATGACACCTGTATTTGGATCAACACTAAAGAAGCTCGCATTTCCTACTCCCGGCTTTAGACCATAATGATAAGTCGTTGTGCTTCCGCCGATCGTATCGGGTGTACCGAGTGTTCCGTGTATCGTACCGATGATTCCCCCTGTTCTGACATTGGAATCAGAAGCTGTAAAGGTAGGAATCGTTGTATCTGATGAATTGGCATGCGGTGTTACACTTCCGTCTACCTCTCGATAGACCACAATTTCTTTTTCAACAAAGGCTGAATTATAATTATCATTTCCCGTTGTCGGATCATCATCAACCGTTGCCCTTATCTTTACCTTACCGAACGCATTACTTCCTGTATAAGTAATCGCTCCTGTATCAGGATTGATCGATATCAGAGATACATCCCCACCCGTAATACTATAGGTTATCTTAGTACCCGTACTTGGAGTCGCAGTCGCTGTTTCATTCCAAGCTGTAGTTGCATCTGCGATTGATTTTTTAGTGATACTAGGATTATCAAAAGCAATCGTCGGATTTGTTTTTTCTACCGTAAATGAGGTACAAACCTTTTCGGTCGGATTACCGCTTGTGTCTACAGGATCACCATTCGCATCTACCGCAGTGATACAGAATTTATATGTTCCTGCTTTCAACCCACCGTTCACTAAATCTGGAGCACCTGTTTTGATTTTCACATTAAGCGGTGTATTACTTGAAGCGTTACTACTATTCAAGCCATCAATTTCAAAGTTAAGATACGTATTGTCACCGTTTGTTTCCAGTGAATAGGTTAATGGAGTAACCCCTATTGGATCCGCCGTAACCTTGCCTATTATCTGTCCTGCGTTTACATTCTTACCGAATTCATAATCATTGCCCACAGAAGCTCCGCTTTGCGGTGTCTTTGTGTAAGTCAGCTTATGCGGTTTTACAATTTCTAGCGACTGAACCTCTGTAATAGCACTGCAATCAGCCGGCGCTGTACTATTCTCATTATATGCTTCATTTACTATGCCTATCTTGTACTTTCCTATCGGTATCCCGGTTAAATCAAGTTCATAAGTATCTGTTCCTTTGGCAGGCTCTAACGGTTGATAATACAGAAACTTGCCCTGATTATCAAATATTAAGGCTGAAACCGTATAAACACCACCATACGTATCTCCACCACTTGCTGCAGTAGCATTCAGTAACACTGTACTGTCTTGCGCTGCCTTTGTTATCGGATCGGTTTTGTTGTTCTCTATTTGATATAACACAGTAGAATCGCTCAAAGCCTGCTTTTCCACCCGTACCTTCATAGGATTACCTACTGCATCACGATATAGTGCACTGTAACCACTTGGTAAATTCGGCGCAATAGGAGCTGCTCTATCAGAAGTTGTTCCCGGTGAAACTGCGAATACAGCCTTTGTAAGGTCTAAATACGCTTGTAAGCGAACATCCAAGCTTGTATTATAGCTATTGTTTGACCCTAGACCTCTATTCCCGTCTGCGGTTATGAAAAAAATCGTTTTTTCATAACCGCCGCTGACATTTGCTGTTGCTGCAAAGCTTGTCATACATGGTACATAAAATGACAAATCTTTGTTTGCAACAGTAAGCGGTGGAAGATATGGATAGGATGTACCTGCCGCAGGAACTTCATAAGCATTAAGAAGGAATACATTATTTGTATAATCACTTAATCTATCAAACACACTGCTTATATAAAAATATTGGGTACCAATATTTGTAGACACTATCTGATGTATTGTTGTTAAATTGCGGTAAGTAAGGATAGTATCATCATTTGAACCTTTAATATCAGCATTGATTTTATCCAGAACAGGAACCACAGTTCTATAGTTTGAAAAACGCGCCATTGTTCTGTTGTCAGTTGCACTGATATATCCTGTAACAGCACCGTTAGCTGCAGTAAAATCAGCGGCAGTTAAGCCCGACCCCATGTTACCCATCGATTCTGTTGTAAAGCTTCTCCAAGCCGTTATACCGGATGCATTGGAACATGGAGCAGTAACTGATGAACAGTTATAATCAGTATATGTGCTTTCATCAATCAACAGCCAAGAAATAGGTTTACCGTTCGATGGGTTTTCCGTATCCATTAATATCTTATCCCCTTTAGAGAAATGTGCATCGGCCACTACCATATTTGACGGCGACATTACTACTTTTCCCGTAACACTTCCTCCGACCATGTAAGTATGCGAAGCAGCACTTAGATTATTATCATGAAGCGCACATACAATCGATACAGTTGTAATCATCATAAAGCATATGATAAATAATTTTTTCCACATAAGCATTACCCTTCCCTTCCTCAATGTCTACAAAGGTAGACCTTTAGAAATAGGGTAAAAAGAGTTAAAAATGTATGCTTCAGAAAGAAAAAACATACATTTTTGTATCAGAAATGTATGTCTATAATTGTCTGCTTTAAGAAACATAAATATCATATTTTGCATGTTTCTTATTATTTTATACAAAACAGCGTAAAACTCACACTATAGAGTGTACTTATTTCGTATTTGTTCGCACCAAATCAATTTTTATTTCAACTTACGGTAATATAGCCAATCATAACCTTTCAAGACTGAACACCAAGAAAAACTCTCCTTAAGCGATAATTATTAATCTCCCGGAATATGCAGTTTTACATACGTTCCCACCATCACTTTTTCAAGATTCCCGCTTTCGATCATTTTTTCAACCGTGGATGACAATTTCGCGGTAATTCCCTTATAGCCCATTGCCTTAGCCAATTCATTCAATGACATTTTCTTACCGCTGAGTGATGAAATTATTTTCTCACGATATGCCGTATCCTTTGAAGAACGCTCGCAATCAGGCAGGAAATACGGATGAACCGGCAATGTTACCGTAAGATAAGTTCGATTATCATCCATATCAAATATCGGATACAAAGAACCGTTATCTCTCAGTGCATTAAGAATCGTAGGATAACCGGTATTACGTCCTTCTATAAGATGAAGCTCCTTCAAAAAATCTCCGATTCGTCTGTTCCTGTATATAGGTGAAGTAATATCATATTCCGCAATTTTCTTATCCGAAATACTTATGTCAAATCCGGGAAAGCTCGTTATTGTTATATTTTGCGGTGTAATTCTTACGGTTATAGGTTCATTCACTTGATACGAGCGATGATAAACCGCATTACAAAGTAATTCCTCAACTGCAGCATAAGGATAATTGTAAATCTTATTTGATTCCGCTTTGTGAGCATCTTTGATAATAACCTCTTTCAAGATATAATTTTTAATATATGCCAAAGCATCCTTCAGCTGTCTTTGAATCGGACCTGTAAACACCTTTTCTACCATATTTGTACCGGTTGGATCGGGAATATCAACTACCTCTATTCTTGCATATCTGAAATAGCGTTCCGGCTGTTCAGAAAACATTAAAATCCCGACATTTAGCGGCTTTCTATTTTCAACAGGTCCGGATATCAACTGCATATCTTTGGCAATTTTTAATGCATCCTCTTTCAGCGAAAGCTCATACAGGCTGCTTCCGATTTCCTTCAAATGCTGTCGCATTAATCCGATATCTAAATCTGAAACATCAGCCGCAAGGTTCACACGATCATCAAACGGAATATCTGATGAAACATAAAACAACTGTTTTTCTTCCTCGCAAGATGCAACAATGGTACTGCTGAATTTTCTGATGTAGTACAGTTTATTTGCTTTATCCGTAAATATATCCTTAGATGCCTTATAGGGTCGTCCGTATCCGCCGGTTATCCAAATAACAATAATGTATTTATCTTGAAATAAAATCGGTTCAACGACTGGATTATATAACGGTTCAATAAAACGACAGTAGCCTATGAGCTCCTTAAGAATTTCATCTATCTTATCCTGTTCAATACCTTTGATCGGAAAAACAGGTCTTCCGTTTTCTTCCTCAACACCGATTACAATATAACCGCCGCCGACATTATCGATATCATTGGCGAATGCGCAAATACTATGGATAATCGGATTGGGATTCCAACCGCTTTTAAACTCAATGCGTGTTGATTCAACAACTCTTTGATTAATTAAATCGTCTATATTCACAGGAATTGCCATTTTATATACCTCCTACGATTTTCTATGAAGCCATTTTATCACACAGCATCACTTTCATCAACACTTTCGACATTATTTTATCGAAAGTTTCGATATTGTTTTGTCGAAAGCATCCTATCACAAGATATTTGATTATATTAAAAAATACCTCATAAGCAGATTCGGTTATTTACCATATCTGCCTAAGAGGTATCTGTCATGCGGTTTATTCGCTTTTCTTGCATTTCTCAATCATTCTCGTTTATAAATGGCAAGGAATAACAGACTTGCGGATAAGAAACTTAGTCCCATATAAAGCATGAGATTGGTAGTATCTCCTGTATTCGCTCCGCCCATGCTAGTCGCAGGATTGTATTGACCTTTTACCGATGTATCGATATCGCTATACGGTTTATCGGTATCGTCGGGCTTACTAAAATCCATTGTATTATATGGTACGTCTCCATCGACATTTTTGTTTGGCTTCCATTCGGTGATATCCTTGATGTTTTCATTAGGTTTGCCATCTCCGTCGGTATCGACATTGATATCGGGAATTCCATCGCCGTCACTGTCAATGTCGATGTCAGGGATTCCATCACCATCGATGTCGATATTGATATCAGGTTCTCCGTCTCCGTCTAAATCGATATTAATATCAGGCAGTCCGTCTCCGTCTGAATCGATATTGATCTCGGGTTTAATATCATCCTTACCGATACTGTCATAGGTAAACTTGCCTGATTTATAATCCTTTTTGGGCTTCCATTCATGGATTTCCACAATATTGACACTTGGTGTTTTCCCGTCCTTTGAGATATTGATATGTGGTTTGAAATCACCTTTATTATCGATATTGATGTTAGGAATGCCGTCATTATCCGTATCGACATTGATGCTTGGTTTTACTTTTGTGCCTGTACAGTATTCCTCTAAGATTCCGTTATCAATATCTTGTTTGACGCACTTACTTGGTTTCCAATCACTTTTCTTTAAGATAACAAGGTTTAGATCGGGTTTTCCATCATTATCTGTATCAATATTCAAGTCAGGTTTGCCGTCTCCGTCACTATCGATATTTAAGTCCGGAATACCATCATTATTTCTGTCTCCGTTGATGACAATCCATTTACTTTCATCATTTGGATTTTTCCATTTGATGTTTAAGTCCGGACATCCGTCCCCATCGGGATCGTTGAAATCAGGAATTCCGTCTCCGTCTTCATCAACATCGATTTTCTTGAGTGCCACCTCATGACAGGTTTCGGCATTCGTATTTCCTGCGTTGTCCGTAGGTATCACACATACCTTGTATTTTCCTACTGTTTCACTGATCGTTATCTTTGCCTTTTCATTCGTTACGGTCAATGTTCCGTCTTTGATTGCTTCCTCATTGCCATCAGTCAGCTTGTATATTTTATAGCTGAGTTCCTTTGTTCCGCTTACCTTTAAATCATCCTTCGCATCACTTGTCGTTATCTCAAATGAGGTTCCCGGCTTAAAGAAGATTCCGCCGCTAAGCTTGTTGATAATGTTTTGTAGGGTATTATTGGTATCCTTCGCTTTGATGCCTTTTACTTTTGGGGCCGTTTTATCTATCTTGATGATTTCCTGTTTCTCTTTTGTGATCGCGCCGCTGTTCTTTTTCATCCAAAAGCTTTGGTTCGTTTCTCCCTCTTTTGCCACTGTGACTTGACTTGGCTTCCATGTGCTTTGGTCTAACGACAGGTTGATATAATCGTTGTGATCACTGATGATGTTGACATCCTTATTTGTCCATCCGCCTGTATATAAGGTGTTGTTTCCGTCATCTAGCTCTAAATGATACCAATGATCCTCAATATTCTCCTCAGTTATCGTTAAGGTTCCCTCTTTGAATGTAAAGGTGTAGTTTGGATAAGCTGTGTTTAATAAGTTATTGTATCCCTTGATTGGATAAGCTCCTGCGTTACTGTTTGTTTTCGCCGTAGTACTCAGCTTGATATCATTCGCCTGTATCACATCCTGTACACCGTTCCATGTGACAAGCTGTGATTTGAAGTCTTGATACGTCAAAGTAGGATTTTGTTCTCCCTTCAGCTTTGCCTTATCATCGATAATGATTTCGATTGGTTTCGGCAATACCTGTACCGTGATCGTTTTACTTAGCGGCAGTTCTCCGTCTGCTGTTCTCGTTACCTTGATTTGAATGCTTGTACTTCCGCTGTACTTCAACGCATCAAACTCTGCTTTGTTTCCTGTAACTGTCGGATTGGAGATATAGGTCGTATTGTCCACCGCAAAGGTATACTGTACATTCATACTGCTTGAATCATCCTGTAGACTTCGGATCGTGAAGTGATCGCCGTAGATGATTTTGCCGGGTCGATTCAACGCCAATGTATTCTCATTCGGTCCCATGATATGCATCATGCCGTCTGTTTCTGCCTTGTTGTAGTTGCGATTCCCCGGCTTCTCTACATGCAGCGGAATATCTAACCCATTATTACCGCTATAGCTGTATTCAATACTCACTCCGTCATTCGTCCATGCGATCGATGTGCTGATACTATTATCTATCGTTATGAAGTAATTCGTATCATTCACCGTTACTCCGCCGGCATTACTTGAAATATCCTGTTCATTGATGACAGGGGTTACTGTTCCGTTTCCACTTGTCGCATAAGTGATTCCCGCAAATGATATCGTTTGATTTGCTTTTGTGATATCGATCGGTACCTCGATTGTCTTATCCGCATAGGTTCCGCTCGGATCATGACTTGTCGCTTCTACGATGACCTTGCCTATTTGACTCGGTGAAATACTCGCATTAAGTATTGTGACTAACCCTGTTTGACTTACCGATATGACATCACTCGGACTTCCTGCCTTTAGCTGATACGTTACGGTACTGCCTGTCGGATTGCCTGCCGTATATAGCTGAAAGGTTTTACTTGGCGCATATACTTCACTGATCGCATTATACTTATTGCCTGTTTTAGGAAGCTCATTTCCTGCGTTATCTGTATAGATGAAATTCTGTGTTCCCGCTGTGACCGTAAAGGTCAATTCAGCACTTGCGTTGGCCTGTCCTGCAGCTCCGTTTTTCTCTGCGACAATGATGACCGTTCCTACTCCGTTGATTGTTATCGCTCCGCTTGTTGGATTCACTGTGATTACATTTGTTGAGCCATCCTTGATTCGATAAGTAACCGGATTATTATTAGTGCTTCCTTTTACAGTCGCATATACGACAACTCCGCTATCTGTTGCCTTCACACTCTTTGTCGTTATCATCGTATTTGAGCTGCTGTTCTCATAAAACTTCAGATTCTCTGCCGCCGACATTCCGACATTGACAGTAACCGTAACATCCTTACTGCTCCAGTGATCACTTACTGTAACCACAAAGCTATAAGACCCTACAGCCAAATTCACATTTGTAGTAATAACACCGCTGTTTGGATTCACATTGAAGAAGCTGCTGTTGGCTCCAGACTTAATTGCATAGCTGTAGGTAGTCGTACTGCCGCCGATCGTATCGGGAGTACCGAGTGTTCCGTGTACGGTGCCGATTACTCCGCCTGTCTTTATATTCGTATCTGAAGCGGTAAAGGTAGGTACCGTTGTATCCGACGAATTGGCATGCGGGGTAACATTACCGTCCACCTCTCGATAGATGACGATTTCTTTTTCCGCAAAAGCTGTGTCATAATAATCAACGCCGGTACTTGAAGCGTCATCGACCGTTGCCCTTATCTTTACCTTGCCATATGCACCACCACCCTTATAAGTAATCGCCCCTGTATCCTCATCTATATCAATTAAACTGACATCACCTCCCGTTATTGAATATTTGACAGCCACATCGGAATTATTCGGTATCGCAGTTGCGGTTTCATTCCAAGCTGTACCTGCGCCTTGAATTGATTTCTTAGTCGTATTCGGATCATCAAAAGCTATTGTCGTCACTACCTTTTTGATTTGAACATGAAGTACGCCGCTTTCTTTTGTTCGTAAGCTGTCCTTAGTAAAATCCGTCGGCTCTAAATATAATTGTTCATTCGTACTCTCATCCACAAGCTTAACCTTGAAATAATAATTTCCGACAGGCAACTGATTTAAAAAACTGAGATCCGCAGTATGTGTGCTTTGATTATAATTGAGCGAGAAATATGCAGATGGATTTTGCGCATTTCCGTTTCCGCTGCTGTCTGTATCATAAAGATAAAAACGAAACGGCCCTTCTCCTTGATTGATTGTAATAGATGCCATAGAGAATCCTGCATGATTATCCGCGTCAGAAAAAGGCATTGTGATTTTAATATTCGGCATCGCTGCATCAAGGACATTTGATTGCGGTAATTGAATCAGATAGGTAGGGACCACAAGACCTCCGGCCCAATTATCCGGATCATACCATAAACCGGGGATATTGTTATACGGCCGCCAATTCGCCATCACCTGATTCGTATGGAAGAACGCATATTTATTTGTTGTGATTATTTCATCGATCCAAGTATAGCCTTCAAAATATGATGTATTTGTGCCGTTATCTGTTAATTGGATATAATCTGCCATACTCACCGGGCGCAATACAGACAGCTTACTTGTATTAGAGACTTTTGTCAGCTTCCCGATTCTGTCACTGCTTCCTGTTGAAAAACTGTTATTCAGCTTCAGTAGGCACTGATCTAAATCTCCCGTGCCGTCCTTGACCCAATACGAGACTCTCGGGCAAGGCGCAGCAATTTCTTTCCCGGTTTGGATAAAGCCGGTTCCGTCTCCGTTATTTTTTATAACGCTCCAAGTATATCCGCCCATTTGAAATGTAGTTCCTACATCATAATAGACTGTTGAGGGAGCCGCTTTTACAGATTTATCATAATGCTTTTCAAACAGAATACCAAAAGCTATTATCATAAATAATGTTAAGCATAAGCAGATTTTTTTCCACATAGTCGTCGTTCCTTTCTCTTTTGTCTATAAAGGTAGACCTTAAGAAATAGGGTGAAAAACGACAAAAATGTATGCTTTACAAAGAAAAAACATACATTTCTATGTCAGAAATATATGTCTATTATTGTCTAAATTAATAAATAAAATAATAATATTTTGTATGTTTGTTTTATTTTTTATACAAAACAGTAAAACCCATATTATAGAGTGTGCTTATTTCGCATTTGTTCGCACCGTATTTAAAATTTATGCAGATTTATTATATCACGGCTTTACTATCAGAAAAAGAGTAAAGCTTTTTGTATGCTTTACTCCTTACATTGATGAGTCTTTCTCATCATTTTTATATTTGTATGTGAGAAGGAATAATAAGCTGAGAGATAAAAGAGTGATACCCATATTATAAACAAGATTTGTATTGTCGCCTGTATCCGCTCCGCCCATGCTTGTGACAGGATTGTATTGCCCCTTAACTGATGAATTGTCCTCTTTATCCGGCTTATCAAAGCTCATTGTATCATACGGCAAATCTCCGTCAATATTTTTATTCGGCTTCCATTCAGTGATTTCAATTATGTTTTCATTAGGCTTTCCATCACCGTCGGTATCCACGTTTACATCAGGTTTACCATCACCGTCACTGTCTATATCAATGTCGGGAATACCGTCGCCGTTCAAGTCAATGTTGATATCCGCTTTTCCGTCTTTATCTAAATCAATATTGAGATCGGGTCGTCCGTCTCCGTCTGAATCGATATTTATTTCAGGCTTGATGTCATTCTTACCAACGCTGTCATACGCAAATTTATCGGATTTATAATCCTTCTTTGGCTTCCATTCATGAATTTCTGCAATATTGATGCTTGGTGTTTGTCCGTCCTTGGAGATATTGATATGTGGTTTGAAATCTCCCTTATTATCGATATTGATATTCGGAATTCCGTCATCATCTGTATCAACATTAAGTTTTGCCTTCACGCCTGTTCCTGTACAGTATTCCTCTAAGATACCGCTATTGACATCTTGTTTGACGCACTTTGTCGGCTTCCAATCACCTTTCTTTAGAATCACTAAATTAAGGTCAGGCTTCCCGTCATTATCGGTATCGATATTCAAGTTAGGTTTTCCATCGCCGTCACTGTCAATATTAATGTCAGGAATACCGTCACCGTCTCGATCACCGTTGATTACAATCCATTTGTTCGTGTTTGGGTCCTTCCACTTGATATTTAAATCAGGGCAACCGTCTCCGTCAGGATCATTGAAGTCCGGTTTACCGTCACCATCCACATCGATATCAATTTTCTTTAGCTCCGCTTCATGACACGTCTCGGTATTCGCATTGCCTGCATTGTCGGTAGGTGTCACGCATACACGATAGCTTCCGCTTGTTTCACTGATTGTGATATTCGCTTTTTCACCGGTTACTTTCAAAGTCCCTTCCTTGATTAATTCATCACCGGCTCTTGATTGCTTTTCTGTTTTGTAGACCTTATAAGCTATTTCCTTTGTTCCGCTGACCTTTAAATCCCCGTTCACATCGCTTGTTGTTATCTCAAATGACGTTCCCGGTCTAAAGAATATTCCGCCTGTCAGCTTGTTGATGATATCCTGGAGCTTATTGTTTGAATCCTTCGCTTTGATGTTTTTGACCTTTGGTACTGTTTTGTCTATCTTGATAGTTTCTTGTTTTTCCTTTGTGATTGCTCCGCTGTCCTTTTTCATCCAAAAGCTTTGGTTTGTTTCCCCTTCTTTTGAAACTGTTGTTTTCATCGGATTCCATGTGCTTTGGTCTAAGGATAAATGGATATATTCGTTATGGTCACTGATGATGTTGACATCCTTATTTGTCCACTCTCCGCTATAGGCTGTATTGTTTCCGTCATCTAATTCTAAATGATACCAATCATCCTCAATATTTTCCTCTTTGATTGTCAATGTTCCTTCTTTAAAGGTAAAGCTATAGTTTGGATAAGCTTGATTTAATAGATTGTTGTCTCCCTTGATCGGATAAGCTCCTGCATTGCTTTCTGTTTTAGCGGTTGTATTCAGCTTGATATCATTTTCCTGTATCCTGTCTTGTACACCGTTCCATGAAACTAACTGACTTTTGAAATCCTGGTACGTTAAGCTTGGATTCTGTTCTCCCTTTAGTTTCTCTTTATCATCAATAATGATTTCGATCGACTTCGGCAGTACCGTTACCTGTACCTTCTTACTCAGCGGTGCCTCACCGTCTGCGGTTCTCAACACTGTTACAATTGTTTTGTTTGAACCGCTTGATTGTATCGCATCAAATTCAGCACTGTTTCCGTTTACCGTCGGATTTGAGATATACGTTGTTTTATCAACCTCAAATGTGTATTTTACATTCGTACTGTCTGCATCAAATTGGGTACTTCGTATGGTGAAGTGATCGCCGTAAATGATTTGTCCCGGACTTGTGATTGCCAACATGCTTTCATCAGGCCCCATGATATGCAGAGTACCGTCTGTTTCCGCAAGCTTATAATTTCGATTCATCGGTTTCGTCGCATGGATTTTGATATCCTTGCCTTCTTCGCCGCTGTAGTTATAATCAATCGTTTTATTGTCGTTTGTCCACGCTATCGTATGATCCTCGTTACTGTCTATTTCTATCAGCACATCACCGTCAGTATCCGTTACTCCGTCTACCTCTGTGACAGGCACTACTTGTCCCTTACCGCTTACCACATAGATTGGGTCCTCCGCAAAGCTGATGATTCTGATCCCCTTATCGATATTGATCGGAAGCTCGATTGTTTTATCTGTATAATTGCCGCTTGGATCATGGCTTGTAGCCTGAACGATAACCTTTCCCGTTTGTGCGCTTTGAGTGGCATTCAGGATTGTGACAAGCCCACTCGCATCTACCGAAATCACATCGGTAGGTGCCCCTGCCTTTAATTGATACGTTACGGTACTTCCCGTAGGATTTCCCGCTGTATATAACTGAAAGGTTTTATTCGGCGCATACGTTTCTGTTTTCGCTGAATAATTATTACCGCTTTTCGGCAGTTCATTTCCTGCGCTGTCCGTATAGATGAAGTTTTGTGCTCCGGCCGTTACCGTAAACGTCAGCTCAGCACTTGCGTTAGCCTGTCCGCTTGCCCCATGTTTTTCTGCGACAATTGTTACTGTTCCGACTCCGTGAATCGTAATCGCCCCGCTGTTTTGATTAACTTCAATGATATTCGTTGAACCGTCTTTGATTTTATAGGTCACAGGATTTGTATTCGTACTTCCTTTTACTGTCGCATATACCACAATATTTGTATCTGTCACCTTTGCGCTTTTCGTATTGATGATCGTATTTGAGGTACTGTTTTCATAAAACTTCAGATTCTCAGCCGCTGACATTCCGACATTGATTGTCACCGGTATTTCCTTCGTGCTCCATTTATCCGCTACCGTTACTGTAATCGTATAGGTTTTGATTCCGAGATTCACTGTCGTTTTAATGACTCCCGTATTCGAATCAACACTAAAGAAATCCGCATCCCCTGTTCCTGCCTTTAATCCATACCTATAGGTCGTTGCGGTCCCACCGATCGTATCGGGAGTACCGAGCGTTCCTTTAATCGTACCGATAATTCCGTTTATCTTGATATTTGAATCTGCAGTTGTGAAGGTGGGCGTTTGTGTGCTTGATGAATTACTGTGCGGTGTTACACTTCCGTCTACTCCCCGATAAATAATGATTTCCTTTTCCGTGTAAGCAGGATTATAGTTATCATTACCACTGCTTGGATCATCATCTACAGTTGCCTTTATCTTGACCTTGCCATACGCATTATTCCCTGCATAAGTAATCGCTCCTGTATCGGAATCAATCGTAATCAAAGAAACATCTCCGCCGCTCACACTGTACGTTACCTTAGTACCTGTTGATGGATTGCCTGTCGCAGTTTCATTCCACGATGTTTTGGCTTCATCGATTGACTTCTTTGTCTCATTCGCATCATCAAACGCAACACTTAAATCTGTTTTTTCCACCACAAAGGACGTACAAACCTTTGTTTTCCCCTCAATCTGTGTTTGCGGATACCCGTAGATATCTGAGGAAATTACACAGAATTTATATTCTCCCGCCTTTAAGCCCCCGCCTATTAAATCCGGTGCATTTTGTTTGATTTTCACATCTAATGAGGTGGCTTCAGACGCATTCTCCGAATTTAATCCGCTGATTTCAAAATTCTGATACGTAGGATCGCCGTCAGCTTCTATCGCATAGGTAATCGGAATCGCACCGATCGGATTTAATGTAATCTTTCCTATCGCATCTCCGCCGTTTACATTTTTAGAATACTCATAATCTACACCGCTGCTTGCCCCGTTTGCCGGCTGTTTTGTATACGCAATCTGATGCGGAACAGTGATTGAGAAATCCACTTTATCAGAAAGCGGTGAACAATCTGTAGGAATTACACTTGTTTCATTGTATGCCTCATTTACAATAGCGAATTTATAATCACCCTCTGGGATATCGGTTAAATCAGCCACATAATCTCCGGAGCCCTTAGCCGGCTCTAACGGCTTATAATACAGAAAGTTATCATTTTCATCAAATACAAGCAACGAAACCGTATATGGATTTCCGTCTGCATCACTGCCTGCATTGGCACTGCCCTTTATCGTCACAGTCGTATTCGCGGTCGTAGAGGTTATCTTAGTTCCTTTAAAGTTGACAATTTCATTAATTGAAGCATTCATACTGTCGTTCTTTAGCCTCAGCTTCATTCTTTCATGTTTGTCCTTATTTACTGAAGCAATATTGCCTGCTTGTTCGGGTTGAGAAACAGCGAACACGATCAAATCCTTTTTCACCAATATACCGGGCTGTACACCGCGCTTGGAATCTTTGGCTGCATCGGCACCGAGCTTATAATTCGAAGTAACCATGCCGGGGCCGTAAATATTACTGTCATATAAATTTGCCCCGTACCACGTGTCAGGGATAAAAAACGGCTCAAGATTAATCGATACTGCCATATTACGCCCTGTCACTCCCAAATCTCCGCAATACATATAATAAAATGTCGTTCCGATAAAATAAGGCTGTTCATCACCCGGGATATTATTTAAATCTCTGATTACAGAGTTAGTTCCCAGTGTCATCCTGTCCGAATATCGATTCAACAGCTTATCTACATCTCTTTGGTCGATTGCTTCATTCAAGCTTTTTACATAATCTCGATAGTTTGATTGAGATGCATAAGGATTACCGTATTTTTCTGTCCATGTGATGCTTCCGATCGCCACATCGGATAACGCCAATATACCTCGATCACTGTCATTAGAAACCGTTTGAAAAGGATACGTATTGGTAAAGATATAGAACTTATCTCGGCTTTGTAAGTCACCGACCCTTCCTGAAATTTCACCTCCGCTTGTATAAGCTGTTTGACTGGCACTTAAACTTTTATTAAAAAGACTCACTCCCGTTAATACTGCTGTTATTGACAGGAAGCCTATTACTGCTGTTAGAATTTTCTTTATCATAACCTTTACCCCTTTCTTTTGTCTCTAAAGGTAGACCTTAAGAAATAGGGTGAAAAATGACAAAAATGTATGCTTCAGAAAGAAAAAACATATATTTCTGTGCAAGAAACATATGTCTATAATTGTCTGCTTTAAGAAATAAAGTTGTTATAATTCGTATGTTTATTCCTGTTTTACCGCAAAAAGCATAAAAATCATATGTTAGAGTGTACTTGTATCGCATTTGTTCGCACCGGATATAAATTTTATGCATTTTTATTATATCATAACATTGATATCAAGTAATTCGTTGCTGTCTGTATTAATATCTAACTCAGGCTTGGTATCGCCTTACCTAAGCTGTTACAGCTGAATTTACCTGACTTATAAAGTTACGCAATCCATTGACAACGCTGACAAACGGCTGTAAAATATAATTATCAAAGAGAAAGATATCACAGGCTATGTATATCTTATTATCGATGACCGGAAAGGAAATGATGATTATTATCAACAAAGTACATAATTATCATACTAGGATTATCATGAAGAAAATTTGCATATTTGTTATACCTGTTTGCGCGATAGTGTGTTTATTGTTATATATAAATAATGATAAAATAATACAGTTTGATTCTTATGATGAAATGACTATCAGAACATTAGAAGATCCTAATAATTCCACTAAAATAAATAAAACGGAAATTATAAAACAATTTGAAGATATCATGAATCAAGCTGAATTAACAGAAATTGATAATACTGATGAAAACGGATGGATTATACTATGTAATATTTATAAGGATAATCAATTAAAAAATACCGTTTCTATTCTTAATAACAAAATTAGTTTCGATAAAATAACATATAAAAATAACACAACTAATTTTGATACAAAAACTTATAAAATTGATAAAGATGATTATGAAAGAATCGTAGGTTATATAAAAGAAATAAGTGATGCGAATACATATGTTGAAAACACCGACTAAAGCTTTACTGAATAATCATTCGTTTTATCCCTGCAATAATCTAAACATCCGAAAAAGAGAGCTTTCGAATTTGATTGCTCTCTTTTAAGATTCGCCTAATTGATTAAGTCGTTAAACATTTAGGTTAGGAGACTGAATGAATGAGATCAGAAAATGATTAAATAGATGATGGCATTGGAATAATTGATATTTCAATTGAAAGTTATTCACTTTTATGCTTGTATGAGATAAAGAATAGGAGGCTTAAGGATAATAGACTGATTCCCATATAAATCATGGTATTTGTATTATCGCCTGTATTCGCTCCGCCCATGCTTGTGACCGGATTGTATTGGCCTTTGACTGATGGTTCCTTAGGTTTCTCTTTATCGGAAATCTTAAAATCCATCGTGTTATACGGTACATCTCCGTCGACGTTTTTATTCGGT
>CANSQL010000048.1 GCA_947649125.1 uncultured Erysipelotrichaceae bacterium
GTCTACATTTGTAGACATAAGAGAAAGGAAGTATCCACATGTTAAAGAAAGTAATCACAGCATTAATAATGATAATAGGATTATCAACAATAACCTATATCTATGCCAACAGCAACTTGTTGAATACTTTAAAGGCACAATCAGCTCCTGTTTTTACATTGCCTAAAGGTGCAAAAGTTGTATTAGGTAAATACAATAATAAAGAGGTTATATGGGATATCGGAAATAACAATAATAATGGTAATTATGTACTGATGAGTAGTAAGCTGTTGTTAAAAATGTCAACCTATGACTCCAGTTTCCCTATAACGACTACACCGCAAACCGGAGCAGATAGGGAAAAGTATTGTTTAAAATATCTTGATAGTAGATCACCGGGGTACAGCTCATTGACTTATTGTCCTGTAACCTTTGTAGAGCAGGAAATTCAAAAAATATCTTTTGGTTCACAGGAAACGAATATATTAACTCGACAGCCCTTTTTGCCTTCTATTACAGAGACATATGCAGGTGGAAGCCTTGGGTTATCTGCAGAGGATCGTGCATTTAAGCGAAGTACTTGGTATATTCTGAAGGGCGCTGCAGAAATAAAAAATTATCCCGATTCGATGTATATAGGCTTCTATTTCCATCCTGTTCAGGATCCATTAGACGCTGTACCGTTTAGTTTGCCGATTCTATTATTAGATTTAAATATTATTCACAATCCCGGTCCCGATGAACATATCACAACTTATGATGTAACACCTTGGCGTAATTATGTTACTTATCATCAGCTGAACATACGTCCTTACACAACTGTTAGCCGTTCAAAGCTCATGTTTGCGGCAGATACTGCTTATACGGACGGAGCTTGGCATAGTTATTCGATTGATACAAGTAATTTCAATGAAAACAATGAATTGAATCCAAATAAATTAAGAATTCAATCATCATTAACTGCTTCTTTAATGGATATCAAAAGAAATAACCAAAGTACATCAAAGGTCATTAAAAACAATAATGTCAATTTGTCTGTAAATGCAAATACAGGTACTGATACAAAAATGTCTGTACTTCTGTATGATGAGGCAGGTACAGATATTCAATATTATAAAATGATGGAGTCTACAAGAAGCGGAACAAATGATTATACGTTAGACTTAACAGGTATTCCTGTAGGTAAATATCAAGTAGCTGTTATTAATGAGGAGTATGATGCTTCCTCTAATTTACCGGTTGAAAGTTCAGCAATTTCTGACTTATTACCTTTAGAAATCGTAGAACCGCATAAAATCACTTATACAAAGACACCGCAAAGCGGGGCGAGTTCCGGAAAAGATTATGAATTCAGTAAGAATGTGAATGCAGGACAAGCGGTGGGCAAGGTTACTGCGAATCCAACGGGTGCAACACCATTAACGCATACACTGGAAGCCAATGATGATAATTCATATTTAAACTTTGAGATTGATGGCTTAACTGGTGGTACTTCAAGTGCCACATCATTAGATGTGAAAATCAAAAGCAGTGCGCCTGATTTAGTGAATGGTGGATTGAAGGCAGGAAATTATAAATTCTGTATTACTGCGGTAGATGTGAATGGGGACCCTATGACAGCTACAGCGGATTCGAAGGTTTGTACTTCAATTACGGTAGAAAAGACAAACTTGACAGTGGCATTTGATGATTCCAATCAAACGAAGAAATCAATCACAGATGCAGCTACAGTTTGGAATGAAACCGCAACAGCCACACCAAATTACAGTGATGTAAAGATTACGTATTCAAAGGTGGGCGGTGATATCGGTCTGATTGATATTGATTCAAATACAGGAGCGATAACTTATAAAGGAAACGGTGCTTACGGAAAAGTGAAAATAAGGGCAACCGCAGATGATGATTCAAGCAGCGGAAATGATAACTATAATTCAGCTTATGCAGAAAAGGAAATTGTAGTTTATGCAGAGGTAAACGGCAGTGTAACCCCTCATGCCAATTCAAGTGATATCAGTACACCGACCTTTAGTGCGAATGATCCTAATATTAAAATCAACGGAACGATAGGAACGATCAAAGGATCACCGGGAACGCCGGATGATGTAACAGGAAGCAAATTCACCTATACGTATGGATTAAAGACTGATGGAGACGGAAGTTTCTTTGCGGTAAATGCAAGTACAGGTGTAATTACTACAAAAGCGAATTTGGCAGTAGGAAGCTATTCCATTACCGTAACAGTGAGTGATAAATGGAGTACGAAAGAAATACCGGTAACGATCAATGTCGGAATGGCAGCGGCAGAGGATTTGAAGTTCTATGAGAACAGCAGCTCCAATGTAGCGATAACAACAAAGAGTGCTAAAGCAACAGATACGAATGTGACAGTGTATGCGACAGTCAAAGGAAGCAGTAACAGTAATCCGGTGAAGTATAGTATCAAAGATGGCTCAACAAATGTCATAGAGATAAATGAAGACAGCGGAGCCATCACAATTCACGGAGTAGGAACAGTAACGATTGTTGCAGAAAAGCAGGGTGGAATAGGACAAGCAAACGCCACAGCGGAATTGACTTTCACGGTAACGGCAGGTTCACAAAACTTCATTTACACAGATAATGCAGGAAATGAGCTTCCGAAACAAACGGATAAATATAAAGCCTATGAGGAAGTATATGAAAAGGATAAGACATTCCAGTTATATACGTCAGGAAATCCAACCGGAAGTACAGTAACTTATAAACTGAAAAACGGAAGTCCGACTGATGTCATATCGGTAGACAGTGATGGATTGGTTCATATCTTAAACGCAAGCTTGAATACGCAAATGGGCAAGGTGATCGTAGAGGCGACAAGTCATGATCCTACAGGAAATTATGCGGATAAAACAATCGAACTGCCGATCAACATCAAAAAGGCAGAACAAACGATATCGTTTGCGGATGTGACATATGCGACAAACGGAAAAGGTAAGGTAACACCGGTCATCAATGAACAAGACCTATCAAGTAATGCCGGCGGAGTCACAGTAAATGATACCGATTACTATATTACAGTAGATACGAGCGTAAATACATCGACCGCATGGACGAATGACGGAATTGAGATAGAGTATGATTATGACGGAGAAAACGGAATTGATATTCCGCTTCATGTAGAAAAACAGGGAAATCGAAACTACAATAAAGCAGAGGCAGACGGCATCCTTCATATCATGGGGCCTGATGAGAACATGTTGGCAGTATCAAGTCCGGGAAAAATCATATACGGCGATCATTTCACAATCAGAAGTCTGCAGGATGATTCAAGCAGTACGAATGTCAAATATACCTTCGAGGTAGATAACACAACGTATATCTCCAATGCGACAGTAACAGGAAACAAGGCAGAATTTGATGCGCTGAAGTATAGTGGAACGACAACGATCAAAATAAAGGTAACGAGAACGGCAGACGGAGAAACACCGTTAAGCAAAACAATTACGGTACAAGTACTACCGAAGCCAATCGAAATCATTATCGATGATAAAGAGAAGCTAAAGGGAGAACAGAATCCAACACTGATGTATCAAGATTTCAGAAGTGAGTTAGTATCATGGAACGGAGTACAAGATGTAATACAAGAAAATGATATTAAGCTAAGCACAACCGCCAAAACAGACAGCAACGCGGGAGCTTATCCGATCAAGGGAGATAGTAATACATTAAACAAGACTTATCCAAATTACAGCTTTACTTTTAAAGAGGGAACCTTAAAAATAACTGAGGAAACTATAGAGGATGATTGGTATCATTTGGAGTTAAATGACGGAAGCAATACCTTATACACAGGCGGATGGACAAATAAGGATGTAAACATCATCAGCGATCATAATGAGTATATCAATATGTCATTAGAACAGAGCGCATGGAAGCCAAACCAAGTCACGGTGACAAAAGAAGGCGAAACGAACCAAAGCTTTTGGATGAAAAAGGACAGCGGAGCTATCACAAAAGAGAAACAAGAAATCATCAAGATTGATAAAACAGCTCCAAAGGTCAAAAACATCAAAGCTAAGGATTCAAATAATAAGCTACAGGATATTATTAATATGCTAAGCGGCGGAATCTTCTTTAAACCGGGAACGGCGTTTGAGATCACGACAAGTGACAAAAGGGATGACTTGAAGGTAAGCGGCACAAAGGAAATCGCATACAAGGTATATAAAATCGTAGACGGAGCTGATGAACCAATCAAGGATGGAACCTTATCTGTCACAAATGAAAAAGCCAAAATCACATTTAGTGAAACAGTAGGCAAATACAAGGTATGCGTAATACCTACCGATAATGCCGGAAACACAAATACCGAAAGCTGTCATGAGGTAACCTTAAAGAAAATCGATGTGGATGTAGACGGAGACGGTAAACCTGATTTCAATGATCCTGACGGAGATGGATGTCCTGATTTAAACATCAAATGGAAAGACCCAAATGATGAAACCAAATGGATCGTCATCAACGGAGATAGTAATAATGACGGTATTCCGGACTTAAATATCGACAGTGACGGCGATGGCAAGACAGATTTGAATATCGATACAGATAATGACGGAAAGCCTGATTTGAACCTAGTGATTCTAAAGAAAGCTGATTGGAAGCCGACGAAATGTGTGAGACAAGATACCGATAACGGAATTCTTGAGGAGTATTGTACAGGAACAAATATCAAGCCAACAATAAACATTGACTTAGACGGAGATAGAATTCCTGATATTAATATCGATACAAATGGTGATATGAAAGCTGACCTGAATATAACTAAGCAAGGTGACACAGAACCATATCTAAACATCATACTGCCTCAGCATGTATGGGAACCGAAAAAGGATTATAAGAGTGGTTCATTCAGCTATGATTCGATCGGTAAGCATGATCCGATCATCAATATTGATACAGACGGGGACGGACTTCCTGACGTAAATATTGATCTTGACGGCGATTTAGAGCCTGATATTAACATTGATACAGACGGTGATTTGATACCGGATATCGATATCGACAGTGACGGTGACGGAGAGCCTGATGTCAATGTCGATACAGACGGCGACGGTACGGCAGATGAAAACATCATTGAAATTAAGGAATGGAAACCAAACAAAAATGTCGACGGTGATTTCCCGTACGATACGATGGATTTCAATGAACCAAGCGATCCTGCTGAGCCTGAGAAACCCAATACCTCAGTTAAGGGCCAATACAATCCTGCCACCAGCATGGGCGGTGCTAATACGGGGGATAATACGAAGCTGATGCTTTATGCTTCTGTTTCCATGCTTACGGTCGCAATTCTTTTATTCCTTGTATATAAAAGAAAATCAAATTATTAATTCAATAAACGAAAAGCCGGTAATTTCCGGCTTTTCACATGAGAGCAGCAGTTTTTATAACATATCAAATCAATCACCCAACTATTGCTCCCTATATCAAACCTTATCATTATGCCCTTTCAAAACAGCATTTCACATAGTTACTTCAAATAAAGTGATTTTTTTTGAATGTAAGTTTACCGACAGCACCGATAAATACACAATTATTGATTCAATTATGGTATACTAAAGGTAAGTTAAAAAATTGGAGGTAGCTATGAAAGAAAAACACGCATTTCAGATAAAAATCGAATTAAAGCATACAAGCCCTTCTGTTATCAGAACATTGGCAATTCCGCAGGATGCAACACTGCAGCAGCTTCACGATTGTATCCAAATTCTATTCGGTTGGTTCGATATTCATCCTTTCACCTTTAAACGTGACCATACTGCACAGCAATATGTACAATATATTGAGGATTGGGATGAATGTGAGGATGATGACGAGGAGGTTTACTTATCCACTGAGGAACACTGCCTGAGTGATTGCTTCGAAGTGGGGGCTACATGGCATTATGTATATGATTTCGGTGATTGGTGGGAACATTTGATTACGATTGAAAAAGAAATCGAACTGAATTTGCCGGGTCGATGCAAGCTGATCAGCTGGGCAGGGGACAATCTTGGTGAGGATGCCGGAGGTGTCAGCGGCTATTATGAAAAAATGGATATATTGAAAGATCCTAAGCATGAGGAATACGATGTAATCAAGCATTGGTTTGAGCGATGTCATCATGAATTTCATGCGAAGCGTGCACAGATAGAGCTGATGAATCTTGAAAGAGACAGCTTTGAAAATCGTCCCAACACAAGGACAGCCGAGCTTTGCAACGATATCTTTCTCGTTATTATGAGAGATACCCTGTTCCATATCAAATACAAAGATGCAGCAAGCCTGTATCTATGGTTCAGTGACCATGATGATTTTAGAAATGTATATATTTTTCGCAATGAAAAGGATTTTTTACACGGCTATTACAGCAATATCGAGCATGAAGCAATCTATCCGCTTTACTTTAACGGCTATCGTATTCGATATCCTCAACTGGGAGAGCTGGAGGAGCTGGATCTGCCGAGTGAGCTGTTGTTACCGCGGCTGTTTAAATATGAAGCAGGCATCGGTGAAGTAAAGATCACAGCGGAAGAAGGCGATGAAATTAAGGAAGCGGTCGTATATATTCATGATCTGCTTGACGATGTTTATGAGGATTATGATATTTTTCCCGATATCAGTGAGCAGAAAAAGGTATTTATTACGATCGGCGATAAAACAATCAGCAGCAGAATCAGCAGCTTCAATACAAAATTAAAGCTGACAGCGAAGCAATTGAATAACAAGCATCTCGAACAGCTTAAGGATAAAAAGCATACCCAAGAACGTATCCATTTGAATTTACTGACTGTTGCCGATATCCTTCATGAAGGAAACACCAGTGAATACTATGTCGCGGCAACCGGAGATGCTACCAGCTTTTTACATGCTTTAAAGCATCGAGAGATAAAAAAGGTTTTGAATGAGGTGACAGAGCGCTTTATCGCTTATATGGTAAGCTGTGGGATACCTAAGGCTGTTTATGTGTCCGATTACCATTTATATCTGCAGCTGGAAGCAATCTGTGAGAATCTGAAAATTAAGCTGTTCTATCAGCAATACGAGCATGAAATCCTTATGCAGCAATATGAGGAAGCAATGATGGAACAAAATCCGATGGAGGAATTCGATCAAGAACTGTTTAATAAAATTATGGAAATGAGCGATGAAGAAATGATGCGCTATGTGGAAGAACAGCCCGATGATAAAATGAAGCAGATATTAAAGCAGATGTTGTTTTTGAATATATTTATTAAGGAATAGGTGAAAGCATATTCACTCGAGATTGTAAGCGATCAATCAGTAAAAAACAGTTGTTTTTCAGTACCAAAATTTGGCTGAATAAATCGATGAATACGTATAGAACAAAACCGTAAATTATGATAAAATATAACACTGTAAAGTACGCAATAACGAAGTGGAGGCAGTGTAAATGAATCAAAAAAATAAATATGATCCTTATTACCGTGAGCCTATGGATTCCATGGATGAACAAGCATCGCAGAATCCTTATATACAGCAAAATTCCGAATCAAATTCATCATTTCATCCGTATTCCGAAGATAACGAGATGAAGTCAGGATATGATCCTTATACCTATGATGATTTTGACGATGATGAGGACTATGATGCATTTTCATCACGCTTTGATGAAGCTTATATGGAGGTTGCGAAGGAGCCTGAGGAGGAAAAGAAGAAACGTCGCTTTTTCTTTTGGCTGATATTTTTCGCCGCATTGATCGTATTCTTATATTCGGCATTTCAGCTGTTTAAAATATTAAAGGCAAACTGGGACGAAAAAAGAGAAAAGGACCGCATTATTGAGATCGGTAATATACCGGAGGATCCCGAGGCACCCTTTACCATTAATTGGGAAGCCTTGAAAAAAGAAAACGATCAAATAAAAGCATGGATCATTGTTCCGGATACGAATATTTCCTATCCGATCGTACAGGGAACAGATAATGATTATTATTTGCATCATACGTTCGGTAAACAGGAAAACTATGCCGGTGCAGTATTTATCGATTATCATAATAAGCCTGATTTTTCCGATAACAATACATTGATTTACGGACATAACGTAAAGCATGAAACGATGTTTTCGCAGCTTGAAAAGTTTATGGATAAGCAGTTCTTTCAAGATCACAAATATGTTTATTTGTTTACCGAGCAGCAGAACTATAAATGTGAAGTCGTATCGTTTGAATCCACCTATGATCGCTCACCGTCCTATCGTTACGGAATAACCGATGCCAAAGAATGGCAGGATTATATTGATTTGGTGACATCACCTGATTTAAACGGGCATGTGCGAAGTGATGTGAAAATGGGGGTCAGCGATCGCATGGTTTCCTTATCCACCTGCTCCTACGAAATCAATGATTCACCGAGTGATCGCCGCTATTTGATGCACTTGAAGCTGGTGCCGTGGATCGGTCAGTATCAAGAGGATAATTCACAAGGACCGAGCACACAGAATTAATCAAAAATCCGATGAATGTCGAGAATGATGTGCAAACAGCACAGGCTCGGCATTTTTTTTACTTTTTTCACATATATATCTATGAGGTGATGCTCATGCTATCGAAAAAGTGCCGAATCCTGACCTGTGAAATTACTACACTGGTTATTATCGGAATTGTGATGATCGGTTCTTCATCGCGTATCTGGGCCGAGGCTAAATTTCAAGACCCGATGTATTTTATGAAACGACAGTTGGTATTTGCGATTATCGGCTTATTTGTCATGGCAGGAGCGGCAAAAATAGATTTAATGAAAATTCGACCGCATATAAAAAAGCTGTTTCTTATTTGTGTTGCGGCATTGATTTTGGTATTGATACCCGGGCTTGGAGTGGCGCGTAACGGCAGTCGCAGCTGGTTCGGTGTCGGCAGCTTTTTGATTCAGCCCTCGGAATTTTTTAAAATCGCTGTAATCTTATATGTATCCGATTATATGGCAAAGCGTTATCGGGTAAAGAAATTTAAAAATGATCTGCTGTTTCCCGCGTTTTTAACGATGCTGGGCTTTGGCTTGATATTGCTTCAGCCGGATTTCGGAAGCGGTATTGTAATGGTATGCAGCATCGTCGTTATCGTATTGGCAGCGGATTCTCCGATAAAATATTTTGTCAGAATCGGGATGCTCGGAGCGGCGGGACTCGGCGGCTTGATCTTGTCGGCCCCTTATCGATTGGCGCGTATTACTTCCTTTATCAATCCGTGGGAGGATCCTTTAGGCGCAGGCTTTCAAATCATTCAGTCGCTGTTCGCAATCGCACCGGGCGGAATTTTAGGTGTCGGCTTCGATCAAAGCATGCAGAAGCATTTTTATCTGCCGGAGCCGCAGACAGATTTCATTTTTGCGATCTTTGCGGAGGAATTCGGCTTTATCGGCTGTGTGCTGTTAATCACCCTGTTTTTATTGGTCATCTATGAGGGAGTCAAGATTGCGCTGCATTGTCATGATGTCTATCTGTGTTATGTAGCAATCGGCCTGACCTCATTATTTGCGATTCAAGTCATGATCAATCTCGGTGTCGTAGTCGGATTATTCCCGGTAACCGGCATTACACTGCCCTTTATCTCCTACGGCGGCAGCTCGCTGTTGGTTATGATGGGTTCGATGGGGCTGTTGATGAGCATCGCGAACCACAGCGCGTAAAAAAATATCGATTCATGGGAAAAGACTAGGCTTAAACGGGTCAGTCATGGTATAATAAATAATAAGGAGTGATCAGATGCGATTATTGCTTGCGACCGGCGGAACCGGCGGACATATTTATCCTGCGATGGCATTGGCTGAAGCAGCGAAAAAACGCTGTCAAGATATTGAAATACTATTTGTCGGCAACGACGATCGAATGGAGGCGACGCTGATACCGGAAGCGGGCTATGCGTTTCATGCCCTTCATACAAGCGGCTTGACTGGCGGTATTTTGCATAAGGTGAAGGCAGTGGAGCAAATGCTGAAGGCGAAGCATCAGGCGATGAAGCTGATGAAGCAGTGGAAGCCGGATATCGTAGTCGGCTTCGGCGGATACGTCAGTGCTCCCGTTATTCTCGCGGCGCACCGTTTGCATATTCCGACACTGATTCATGAACAGAACTCAATTGCGGGAGCCAGTAATAAGCTTGCGGCACGAAGTGCTGACGGTATCGTAATCTGTTATGAACGCTTGTTTGATACCTTTCCGAAACATAAAACGCGCTTACTCGGTAATCCTCGCGCAACGAGTGCTGTGCAGGTACCCTTTCAAGAGGAGTATTTTAAAGAACTCGGATTGAATAAGGATCAGCCGTTGATTTTAGTGGTTATGGGCTCGCTGGGCTCCACCAGCATCAACGAAATCATGTGTGAGGCCTTGCCTCAGGTCAATCAGAACTATCAGATTCTGTTTGTTACCGGTAAAAATAATCAGGAAGCAGTCATGAAGCAGCTTCCCAAGCAAGCGAACCTGCATGTCGTTGACTATGTACGGCAATTAGAAATTATGGAGCAGGTAGATTTGATCATCTGTCGCGCAGGTGCTACGACAGCGGCTGAAATAACAGCATTGGGTGTGCCGGCAATCATTATTCCATCTCCCTATGTTGCACACAATCATCAGTTTTACAATGCCAACGTGCTGAAGGAGCATAAGGCAGCTTTTATGATTGAGGAAAAAGAGCTGACAAAGGAAAAGCTGATTTCGCAAATTGATGTGATAATGAAAAATCCTGCGTTACAAAATGAGATGCGTCAAGCGATGCGCTGCTTAGGTTTTCCCAATGCAAGCGAAGATATCCTTGACTGGATCGATGAAATGAAAAGGTGAATGCCATGAATATAGAAGAACAATTATCAGCCTACGGTGACGTAGAATGCAACGAACCGCTGGCAAAGCACACAACATTTCGCATCGGCGGCAGCTGTGCGTATTTTGTCTATCCTAAAAATGAAATATGCTTGATTCGAATTATTACGATTTGTCAAAACAATCAGCTTCCGTACCGTATTTTCGGCAAGGGCAGTAATCTGCTTTGCAGCGATGATCGCTATGAGGGCGTAATACTATGCTTGGATCGCTATATGAATGAGATTTATTTTGAGCAGGATGGCTGCTGCATCGCACAGGCCGGTTGCAGCATTATATTACTGGCACATGAGGCGATGAAGCGCTCCTTTACCGGCTTGGAATTTGCCAGTGGAATTCCGGGAACCTTAGGCGGCGCCCTGTATATGAATGCAGGAGCTTATCGCTGTGCAATCGCTGATGTGCTCAAAGAGGTATATGTCTATAAGGATCATGCGTGTGTTTGGATGAACGTTGAGGAGTTGGATTACGGTTATCGTCATTCACGCTTCCAAAGTGAACGGGATTGGATCATCTTGGCAGGTCGCCTGCAGCTTGAAAAGGGCGATCAGAGTGAAATTATGGCATTGATGGATTCTCGCCGTCAGCGACGTATGGATACACAGCCGTTAGACAAGCCGAGTGCCGGCAGCATGTTCCGCAATCCCGATAATGCTTCGGCATGGGAGCTGATCGATCAAATCGGTTATCGCGGCAAAATGATCGGCGGTGCAGCTGTTTCCGCCAAGCATCCCAACTTTATCGTGAATGAGAATCAAGCCAGTGCCGAAGATGTGATACAGCTGATAATCGAAATACAGACTCAGGTAAAGGAACGATTCGGTATTGAACTGCACACAGAAGTGGAGCGATTTAATTGGAAGATTTAAAGGATATCCTCTATGATGATGTCGAACAAAAATTCATAGAGCTTCAGGATAAAAAGAAAAAGCGTAAAATACGCTGGCGCAGAGTAAAAAATATTGTGGTTCTTACGGTGCTTGCCGTAGGAACGATCTATTTTGCCTCAGACTACTCAAAGGTAAAATCCTTAAGTGTCTCGGGGAATACATATTATACAGATAAGGATATCCTGCATATGGCAGATTTATCCTATGAAACACGCTATGTAATCATGCCGAAATTTATGATTCAATGGAATTTGGGCAAATATGATCTGATTGACAGCGTTGACGTTATCAAAAATCTGCAGGGAGCGATACAGCTTGAGGTCCATGAAAAAAAGATTTTGGGCAGTATCACTGATAAGGACGGAAAAACCTATGTGATCGTATGCGGAAAAGAAAAACAGCCGTTTGAAAAATATGAGGTAGATGAAGACCATATGGCTTCACTGGTGCATTACCCCAAGCTGGGTAATTTCGATGATGAAAATATGCAGAAGCTAGTGGATGCCTTTACCTTAAACAAACGTGAGGTAAGTGCTGAACTGATCGCTATGATATCGGAGATTCAGCCCTATTCACGAAGCTATGATAAGCATATGGTAAAGCTTGTGATGCAGGACGGAAACACATTATATTCCGCCTATGACGGGATTCCGCTTTTGAATGACTATAAGCAAGTCTTGCGCTCGTCCAGTAAATCTCATGTATGCTTGGAGCTGGATGAAACAAATGCCAGTATCTATGAGCGTGAGTGCAAATAAGACGGCATTTAGGATAATACACTAAATCATTTGCTTTATTAAGCATAAATGGAGTATAATAAATAAGATATAGGAGGAATATTATGTCAATTTCAAAAAGCACACAGTATGGAAATATCAACATTTCGATTGATGCCATTGCTTCTTTAGCCGGTGGCTTAGTTAGTGAATGTTACGGCGTTGTCGGAATGGCTTCGCAAAAAATCGTAAAGGACGGTATTGCGGAATTATTGAAAAAAGAAAATTATTCCCGCGGTGTTGTTGTCAGAGAAAATGAGGGACAATTAGAACTTGACTTATATATCATAGTATCTCATGGTATTAAAATCTCTGAGGTAGTGAATGAAGTACAAAAGAAAGTGAAATATATGATGGAAAAATCGCTTGAACTGGATTTTAATATAATTAATGTCTATGTTCAGGGTGTGAAGGCCATGAAATAGGAGTAATGATTATGATCAATGGACTATTGTTTAAGCAGATGCTGGAAAGCGGTGCGAATAATTTAACAAATAAGTTTCCGGAAATTGATGCATTGAATGTATTTCCGGTGCCGGACGGAGATACCGGAACGAATATGTCATTGACCTTCAATGCCGGAGTAAAGGATGCTTTATCCTGCGGCAGTGAAAATGTTTGTGAAATCGCTAAGGTATTATCGAAAGGCTTGTTGATGGGAGCACGCGGTAATTCCGGTGTAATCACCTCACAGATTTTCAGAGGCTTGGCACAGGGTGTTGAAGGCATGAATGAAATCAACGGCTTTCAGCTTGCCAATGCGCTGGTGAACGGATCAAGAGTTGCATATAAAGCGGTAATGCGTCCGGTCGAGGGTACGATCTTAACAGTCGTGCGTGAGGCGGCAGACTATACGTATGCGTTTGCATCTCAAACCGCAGATGTAAGCTGTGAAGCAGTTATGGATAAAATGGTGGAGGAAGCAATTGAATCATTGAAACGTACTCCCGAGCTTTTACCGGTATTGAAAGAGGTCGGTGTCGTTGACAGCGGCGGTGCCGGTTTGGTTACGATTCTGCAGGGCTTCGCATCGGCAATCAAGGGAACGGTCATTGAGCTTTCCAAGCAGCAGGGTGACAGCGAAGTTGCGGGTGCAGCATTGGAAAGTGAAGAATTCGGTTATTGTACGGAATTTATCGTACGTTTGGATGATACGGCACGCATGAGCTTTCAGGAGCATGTGTTAAGAGATGCATTGGCAAATATCGGTAACTCTATCGTATGCGTACAGGATGAAGATATCGTTAAGGTTCATGTTCATACGCTGACACCGGGAGAAGCCTTGAATCTGGGACAGCGCTACGGCGAATTTGTGAAATTGAAAATTGAGAACATGCAGGAACAGCATGAGAATATTATGACGAATGCCGCAAAGGCAGAAAAGGAAGCAGATAAGCCAAAAGCAAAATATGCCTTGATTACGGTTGCGGCCGGTGAAGGATTGGCACAGATGTTCAAAGAGCTTCGAGTTGATTATGTCATAAGCGGCGGTCAGACAATGAATCCTTCTACCGAGGATTTTGTGGAGGCCATTAAAAAGGTAAATGCCGAGAATGTGATCCTGCTTCCGAATAACTCAAACATCGTATTGGCAGCTCAACAGGCGGCTGATGTGATGGAGGACTATAATGTTCATGTGATTCCGACCAAAACGATTCCGCAGGGACTTTCCGCATGTATCATGTTTAATCCTGATGTGGAATTTGATATCAATTTAGCAGAGATGAACGATGCGATCACACTGGTGAAAACCGGACAGGTTACGTATGCGATCAAGGATACGACCTTTGAGGGAATGGAAATCAAAGCCGGTGATTACATGGGCATCAAAGAAAAGGATATCATTATTTCGACGAAGAATAAATTAGAGGCAACTAAAAAACTGTTGGATGCTTTGGTGGATGCGGACAGTGAGATAGTGACCTTGATTTACGGTGAAGGTGTTGATGAAGCACAAGCACAGGAAATCGCACAATATATTGATGATACTTACGGCATAGAGGTAGAGGTAAATAACGGGCAACAGCCGGTATACTCCTTTATCATCGGTGTAGAATAGCATATTTGATCTATTGAATAAGGTGTAATAGGAAAGTGAATCCCTATTGCACTTTTATTATAGCTCTTGAAATATAAGGGAAGCGCTTTGTGTGATGCAATTCAGTATTTCTTTCACTCAATCATATACAAGTGCAGAAAAATACTATATAATTAAAACAGCTTTTACAAAGATGCCGTCAGAAAAGATTGTATTTTCAAATCAACAAGAAAAAGAAGCCTTTCTGAGAAGAAAAACATCAGCAATTCATTAGCTGATAACAGGTATTTAAGTGATGCGCAATAGCTAAGGGAAGCAAAAAGCGAATCCGGATAGGAGATATATTATGATTATACTTTATACATCACCGGGATGTGCCAGCTGCCGCAAGGCGAAACAATGGCTGAAGGATAATGAAATGGAATATGTGGAAAAGAATATATTCAATACGTTACTGAAAGAGAATGAAATTAAGTATTTACTGCAGCGAAGTGAAAACGGAACAGAGGATATCATATCCACAAGGTCAAAGGCCTTTCAAGCATTAGAACGCAGCTTAGATGATTTGTCAATGGCTGAGCTGGTGAATTTTATTCAGCAAAATCCTTCTGTATTAAAGCGACCGATTATTGTGAATGAGCAAAGTTTTGTGGTTGGATATGATGACGATGAAATCACTGCATTCGTTCCGAGCCATTTGCGTGCCTTAAGCGATCAGGCTTGCGGAAGGCATTGCCCGAATTATCCGATTTGCGGAGGATTGCGTCGAGAGAATGATGAGCTGAGTGATGATGCGGTGTAAATAGGCTGTCGAAAGTCTATGAAACAAAAGAACTCATAAGGGATTGAAATATGGTAGTCAGGGAAATGAAATTTAAAATATGACAGGTGGTGTTCTATCCTTTTTCTTGGATGGTAGATGACATCTGTTTTTTTTGATGCATATAATATTTGATGATAATGGTTTTCCGGGTACAAGTAAGCTTGATTGCTTAGAAGAAGTATAAGGCAATAACAGTGAAAAATCAGATCATTAAGGAGATAGACAATAAGAAAAACAGCGAAAACGCAAAGGAAAAAGAATAATAAAAGAGAGGATAAAGTAAGACAAACAAAGGGTAAAGGGAAGCGAAAATCAGGCAGAAAGGGCAGATAAGCAGAGCGTAATTAAAAAAAAGGAAAAAAAGTAAA
>CANSQL010000049.1 GCA_947649125.1 uncultured Erysipelotrichaceae bacterium
TGATGACAAGAGCGATAGACAAGGAGATGGACGGTATGTGCGACTTATCAAAAGGTGTAAGAGAAGAAGGACGCGCTGAAGGTAAAATTCAAATGGCAATTGACATGACACTCGGGCTAATGCGAACGACACACAAAAGCATGGACGAAGTAATGGATATGGCCGATGTTGACAAAGCCATTCGTCCCGAGGTAGAGAAAGCAATTAAATCCAAAAATCAATCAATTTAAAGCATTGCACCCTAAACGGGTGTTTTTTTCGATCTCAATTAAGCCATAACCATGGTATAATGATGACACGAGCAATAGATGAGGTGATGGACGGTATGTGCGACTTATCAAAAGGTGTAAGAGAAGAAGGTCATGCTGAAGGCCATGCAGAAGGACTTTTTGAGGGGAAAATTCAAATGGCAATAGACATGGTACTCGGACTAATGCGAACAACACGCAAAAGCATGGACGAAGTAATGGATATGGCTGATGTTGACAAAGCCATTCGTCCCGAGGTAGAGAAAGCAATTAAATCCAAAAAACAGTCAATTTAACAGTAAAAATAAGCCGTTTATTTGATGCAGCATGTCTACACACAAAAGTTAACGGATACAATAAAAACGATAACCGATCAGTAAGGAGCCTTCCTTACTGATTTTTACGATACTTAATTGAAACAGAAGCATAAAAAAAGAATACTCAACAGGTATTCTGAAATTATCGGCACGTAAACAACTTCTTCCCTCTAATAACATTAGCAACTGTCGTTCTTGTCTGAATCGGATGCGCTTGATAATTCAAAACGACGATCACAACGACCAAGCCCTGTTGAAGCATTTCCTTTGCCTCATTACTCAAAGAAACGATTGCCTTATCAGGATTCACCGTATCATTGACATTCACATGATAATTAAAATGACACTCATTTAAATTATGCTGAAGCCCGATATGGACAAGAATCTCTGCTTCATTATCCGCCTTTATCATAAAGGCATGCTTGGTAGGGGCAATCATCGAAACAACACCTGCACACGGCGCATATATCGTATCTTGATTGATTTCTATCGCAATCCCGTCTCCTACCATTTGATTCGCAAATGCCTGATCGCTGATATTTTCCAAGCGAATTATTTTTCCGTCGGCGATTGCGGAAATACAAGCTGTTTGTTTATGCAGTCTTGTGAATATACTCATTTGTATCACACTCCCGAAATTAATGTCTGTTAAACATTTTATCATAGAATTTTCATGGATTACAGTGTTTTAGATAATAAAATGATTGAATTTTCATTCGCATCCGTTTCACACAAATATTTCTTTATGATAAAGCGAAATAAAACTGATAAAACTAATAAATCTTTTTAACGGTTTCACTTGTTTTTATCTTGTTTCTATTATAAAATACTAAGGACTTTGAAATAGTATAAAAAATTACAATATAATAATCTAATAATAAATAATACAATGACATAAAGCAAAGGCGGTGATAAAGAATGATGTCCTATATGCAAAGACTCGGTAAGTCATTGATGCTTCCGGTATCCATTGTACCGATCGCGGCAATCTTAAAGGGAATCGGATATTGGATCGATCCCGTCGGATGGGGCGTAAATAATATTGCAGCGGCCTTTTTGATTGAATCAGGCGATGCAATCATGAATCATTTGCCGTTATTATTCGCAGTCGGTATTTCGATCGGTATGGTAAAAAACAAGGATGTGTCAGTCGCAATCAGTGCAGTTGTGGCTTATGCACTGTTAGATAGCATACTATCAGTAGATACGGTTTCTCTGTTTATGAATATACCCGTTAAACAGGTTCACGAATCCTTTCAAAATTCCATGAATGCTTTTACGGGCATATTGATCGGATTGGTTTGTTCAACTTTGTACAATCGTTATTATCAAATCATGCTACCTAATGCGTTTTCATTTTTCAGCGGCAAGCGTTTCATCCCGTTGATAAGCACAGCGGTAATGCTTGTGATAGCAGTTATTCTGTTGTTTATCGGGCCGTTTTTATATGATGCGTTTATCGGTTTCGGGAAAATGATATCCGATATGGGACCTGTCGGAGCAGGAATTTATGCATTCTTTAATCGCTTGTTGATACCTACAGGACTGCATCACGCAATCAATTCGGTATTTTGGTTTGATGTGGCAGGTATTGATGATATCGGTAAGTTCTGGGGAACGATTGACGGCGGTGTTATGGGACAGACCGGAATGTATCAGGCAGGCTTTTTCCCGATTATGATGTTCGGTCTGCCGGCTGCGGCCTTGGCAATGATTCACTGTGCCCGTCCGCAAAAGAAAAAGCAGGTAGCGGCGATTTTATTATCGGCAGCCTTTGCTTCATTTTTGACCGGTGTAACCGAACCGATTGAATTCTCATTTATGTTTGTCGCACCGTGGCTTTATGTGGTACATGCGCTGCTAACCGGATTATTCGTATTTCTTGCGGCCGGCTTTCAATGGCTGGCGGGCTTTGGCTTTTCTGCCGGACTGATCGATTATGTGCTCAGTATCAGGGCACCGTTCTCCATGAATATCTTTATGTTGCTGCCGATGGGCATTATCTGCGGAATCATTTATTATGTGTTGTTTCGCTTTATGATTCTGCGCTATAATCTGTTGACCCCGGGACGTGAGAGTGATGAGGATATCGTGATTGAGGTGCCGAGCGACCCTACGATTCTGATTACCGATAAAAACTATGATGAATTGGCAATTCTTTATGTAGAAGCACTCGGCGGTATTTCCAATATCCTTGCGGTCGATAACTGCATCACTCGCCTTCGCATTGAATTGAAGGACATGAGTCTGTTGAATGAACACAGGATTTTAGCCACCGGTATCGGTGGTATCGTAAAAAGCGGCAAGAACAGTATTCAAATTATTATCGGCCCGCAGGTAGATGCGATTATGAATTCATTAAACGATATATTGAGATAGGAGGGGCATTATGATTATTTTAAAGGTCTTTAATAACAATAGTGTCGTTGCTTTGTCCGATGATCGTCAGGACGTAATTGTGACAGGCTCGGGAGTCGGCTTTCATAAAAAGCCCGGCGACCTTGTGGATGCGCATAAAATCGAAAGACAGTATGTGTTTCAGGATGAACATAAGAAACGCTTTGAACAATTATTGTCTGATATATCCAATGTATGCTTTGAAATAACCGACTGGATCGTGAAAAGGGCAACAAAGGAATTAAAAAAGGATTTCAGCAGTGAGATCTTTATCGCCATCAGCGATCATATTTCTTATGCGATGAAGCGGAAAAGTGAGGGTATCTATTTACCGAATATTATTTTGAATGAAACAAAGGTGCTTTATGAGGATGAATATAAAATCGGCTTATTGGCATTGGAGTATATAAAAAAGCGCACCGGAATCAGTCTTGAAATCGATGAGGCAGGCTATATCGCTTTACACTTGGCAAATTTTGCGGTTGCGAATCAGGATAACAATGCGGTAAAAATCGTATCCTTTACAAAAGAGGTCATCGATGTAATTCAGAATACGATGAATAAACAGCTCGGTGAAAATACACTTGCGTATGCGCGTATTTCGATTCATTTAAAATATTTATCGGAGCGTATTTTCAGAAATGAAAAGGTACAGCTCGAGGATACGACCTATGACATTCGCTCGATGCTGAAAACGGATCCACGGATGTCCATGTGCATTAATCGTATCGTGAAGCTGATCAAGCAACGATATGATTATGAGCTGTCTCCTGATGAACAGACGTATCTTTGTATTCATATCAAGCGTAATGTTACAACGAATCAGGAATAGCTAAAAAGCAGTAAGCGGGCTTGTGCTTTTTCAATGTAAGCCGAGGCACTGCGTTTTTTATGAGAGATCCTGATTTTACATCAGTGAAAGTATTATTCGTTTAGTCTTTACAAACCGATTTGTTAGTTATCAAGAAATATGGTAAATCTTATTTATGACACTTCGGGAATCATAGTGTAAAAATCATAAAATTTTAATAGAAAATACTTGCATATCATAAAAATCAGCGTTATAATTAATTTGTAAGATTTGTTACTATTTAATTAGGCAAGATCAGATAGCGTTTTCATACGGCTGTTTGATCTTTTTGTTAGACAAAAAGGAGGGCAGGAATGAAAAATTAAATAGAACAAGTAGATTGAAAAGGAAAGGAGTGAAAAGATTCAAAGTCTTTTCAACAGTGATTATGAAAAAATCAATGAAAACACTTTTGCATTTATGCGTTACCTTCTGTTTACTGCTGAGTAATTGTTTGACTCTTATCTCGGCAGCGGAATTAAAGCCATGGGAAAAGCCGATCAATCTGGCATTGAATAAAACGGCGACAGCGTCTACGCAATACAGTGCAAGTCTTGCGCCGTCCTACGCAGTTGACGGTGGTGTAGGTAAGGCAAGTCGATGGTCTTCCGATTATAAAAATAACGGATTGGATGCCGACGGTAATATTATACCGCAATGGATCAAGGTGGATTTAGGAGAGGCCTATCATATTGATGAGATTCTTGTTAATTTTGAAGCATCCTATGCACAGGAATTTACAATTTCAGGCTCCTTAGACGACAGTGATTACTTTGTGATTCGGGAAGTAAATGATGGAACAAAGGACGAAAATCACTATACGGATTTGGGCGGTAAGGAAGCCAGATATATAAAATTAGACTTAAAGAGTCGACCGTATACCGGAAAATGGTATGGCTTTTGTATTTATGAAATCGAAGTGTATGATCATACACAAACAGAAAATATTGAAATGAGTGCGCAAAGCTGGGTAGATTATGTAGAAAGCATTTCACCGACAATAAGTGAAGACGGTACAAAAATAATTCTTCCTGAATTAGAATCGGAAAAATATGAGGTTGTGCTGTATGGCAGTGATAATCAACAGGTCGTTACATCAGATGGCAGGATCATCGAACCGCTTCAGGATATGAAGGTTCATCTGTTATATAAGGTACAAAACAAAACTGATGCAGATGACTTTGCGATTGCCTCAAAGGATGCACAGATCATTATTCCGGGTACTTATCAAGCTGAAGCACAGGATAATTCAAAACCGAATGTGCTGCCCGGTTTAAGAGAATGGAAAGGCGCAAAGGGATACTTTACGTTAAATAATAATTCAAAGCTGATTGTGCAGGATACAACCTTAATGGAAACAGCGAAAACGATTCAGACTTATTTTTCAGAAATGCTGGGCAAGAAGATTGAAATATCCGATACTGCACCGAAAACAGGTGATATCGTACTCACAAAGAATACTTCAAAAGCAGAACTGGGAAATGAAGGATATTTGTTGAATATAGGAGATGTTGTTGAGATTACAGCGCCTGATTCTCTCGGTATTCTGTATGGCGGTGCCTCGATTACGCAGATTCTTTATCAAAACCCGAAAGAATTAAAAATACCGAAAGGATTAGCTCGCGATTATCCGAAATATGAAGTACGAAGCGGCATGATCGATGTCGGACGTGTGTATATACCGCTAGAATATTTAGAGGAAATTACATTATACATGTCTTGGTTTAAGATGAATGAGGTTCAGGTTCATATTAATGATTATTGGGGCTCTTCAGGTTACAGCGCTTTTCGCTTAGAGAGTGAACGCTATCCTGAAATTATCGCGAGTGATGGCTATTATACGAAGGAAGCTTATAAGGCATATCAAAAAAAGGCAGCTAAATACGGGGTTGATGTAATTACTGAAATTGATACACCGTATCATGCAGAGAGCTTCCGCAATATCGACGGTGTAAAAATGTTGAAAAAAGGAGCTTTGGATATTCGCGATCCTTATTCTTATACAGTAATAGAGAATTTGATCGATGAATATTTAGATGGCGATGATCCTGTGATTATCAGTGATAATTTTCATATTGGAACGGATGAATATGATCAGAATTATGCCGAGGAAATGCGTGCATGGACCGATCATTTCATTAAATATGTGAATGCTAAAGGCAAGAAAGCGAGATTATGGGGATCACTGGGCGGAGGAACGGCAAGTGAAGGCTTTGTCGGTTCTACTCCTGTTTCATCAGAGGCAACCATGAATATTTGGGCTCCGTATTGGTCTGATGTCAAGGAAATGTACAAAGCCGGCTATGATATTATCAATACATGCGGAGGATGGCTTTATATCGTTCCGGGCGGCAATGCCGGTTATTTAGATCGTTTGGATATCCAAGCCCTGTATGATACCTTTGATGTTTATAACTTTGAACCGAATCGTAAGGTCGGCAACGGAAGCGCGGTAATGCCGATTGCACATCCGCAAACGAAGGGTGCGGAATTTGCGCTTTGGAATGATAATACTTCATTTAATATCGGATATTCTGAATTTGATTTATTTGATCGTGTAAAGGATGCGATCATGATTACTTCTGAAAAAACATGGTATGGAGAAAAAACAGACGGTCAGACCTCAAATGAGTTTATGGAGCGAGTAAATGCACTTTCAAATCAAGTGCCGCTTGTGAATCCGAATCGCTATGTAGCTTCTGAGAATGAAGTAATTGCAGAATATGATGCGAAGCATGTGAAAAATAATCAGCTTACAGATCAATCGTTAAATCATTATAATGCGACTCTGCATGGAGCACAGTTGTCGGATGATGCGATTCACTTCCGATCAGATGCGTATATGACATTACCGATGAAAAGCATCGGATATCCATATACGATATCTATGGATGTAAATATCCATGATTATGATTCCGACAGTGTTCTTTTCCAAGGAGAAGACGGTACCTTTTATGCTGATATCGATGGCAGCGGTAAGGTTGGATATGAAAGACTTCACGGTCGTTATACCTTTGATTACAGTCTGCCGAAAAATAAAGATTTGAATATGATGCTTGTTTGCGACAGTGAAGATTTATATCTCTATATCAACGGCGTGTTAGTTTCAAACGGTGAATTGATAGAGAAACCGATCAAAGAGAAGGAACAACGAAGCTCTACATTTATTTTGCCGTGTGAAACGATACTGAAAAACTTAGACGCAGAGCTAAAGCATATGAAAATTTATAATTATGCGATGAGTAAGAGTGAAATTGCCGATGCTTATCAGATAAGCGGCTATCGAGAGAATCTCGCTTTAAATAAACCGGTAGAGGCTTCCGGTAACGCTTCCGGCTTACTGCCGTCAATGGCAGTCGACGGAGATCATAACACGCGCTGGGGCTCGGCTTATATCAACGGTGTAGAAAAGCCGGAATGGCTGGTAATTGATTTAGAAGATGTATATCAAATTGATGAAATACAAATCAGTTGGGAAGCGGCATATGCCAGCGGATATACAATCCAAGGCTCTTTAGATAATGAAAACTATTTCGATATCAAAACAATTACCGATGGTAAGGGTGGACTTGATGTTGTAAAGGAGCTCGGTGATCATGAGGTAAGATATGTAAAGCTGGCCTTGACAACACAGGGACGTGAGGATAAAAAATACGGCTTCTCCATATGGGACATCGTTATTTATGAAAATCCGAATACACAGGCGAAAAATAAGGTTACAGATGCTCTTCAGCAGCTGGAGACCTATGTTCCCGGTTATGAGGCAGGAAATTTACCTTTTGATCTTTATCAGGAGTGGAAGGCATTGTTTGAATCCTATTATCAATTAGCAGATGAAGGAAAGCTTAATGAATTTTTAAAGGTGCAGTTAATTACTGATATTGTAAAAAAGATGGCTGATTTAGAAAGCAAGGTATTAAAAGAGTCCTTGGTTCAAAAAAGCGCATTAAGGGCCGCTTATTCAGAGGCAATCAAATTGAAGGAGCATAGCTACACACCGGAAACGTATAAGGTGCTTCCTGAATTAATTGAAAAGGCTAAAAAGGTAATAGAAGATCCGGCATCTACACAAGAAACCATTGATACGGCGCTGAAAGAGCTTCAGGCAGGAATGGATGCATTACTTCCGATCTCAAGAGTTATTAAAAACGGAAATGTTCAGATAGTGGGAAATATAGCCGATGATGTCGTGTTAAAGGTCAAGGAAATCAAAAATATCGATATTAAAAATAACGAATTAAAGGGATATGAGCTTGCGGAGGCTTATGATATTACATTGTATCGCAATAATAAACCTTATCGGCCAAAGCGTCCGATCACAATTACAATTCAGACGAATAAGGATTATAAGAATGCCGATCATCGATTTGTATATGTGAATAAGAACGGTATCGCAGAAGCAATTACATATACCTATAAGGATAAAACAGTTTCATTTACTGCGAATCATTTATCTAAGTATGCCTTATTGACTGAGAAAACAGGTTCTATGGATACAATAAAACCAAATCCGATTCATCCTAATGATACGATCAAGCCGAATCATCCGATTATTACTGATAACATAATTGCGTCGCCGAATACCGGGGACAGTACAATGTCGGTTGGTTATGTATGGCTCACTCTCTGTGCAGGTATTATCGTATTGCTTGCATATAAGAAGCAGAACAAACGAACAGCTTAATAAATCGGTGAATCATAGCTTAAGCGTTGCTCAAAAGCAAGCATGTTATTGATCAAGGCTTCTGTCCCGATAAAACAAAAAGCAGTGTTGATATATGGCTGATAAAAGGCTTTATTATCAAAGCTGCTTTTCCTATACTTTTATTGAATTGAACAAATATTGTATTGACGGCGAATGCAGGTGATAGTAAAAAAGATGATGCAAATTCACATCATCCTTGATAATAGATTTACTCGTCTAATAAGTGCTGAGCCGCACTCCAATCAATAATCGGCAGGTTGTGCTGCATAACCTCTGAGGTCTGTTTTTTCTTATTGCTGAATTTAGCGAAGCAAACAATAAACCAAACCGCCGCGACCGCAAAGCAAGCTGCCGCAATACCGAGTGAAACCAGCTCCTTGTTTTCTGCATCAGAAACAAAATAACAAGCGACTCCGGCAATGATACCGGCAATCACGATCACAACCGGCCATGTGAACATTTCCTTTTTGGCATTACTGACTGCCCATGACTGCGGCTTATGACAATGCGGACACTCGTCCTTGAAGGCCTTCACAAAGATTTGTTTCTCGGTTGCGTTCGTATGCGCCTTCTTTACTGCCTGTACCAAATATTTATGAGCCAGATTGTCGAGCCTCTCTTGATTTGAATCACTCAGATTTCTGAAGCTGCTGTTGACCTCCGCCTGATCTCCGACAATCGTTGCCTGCAATGTTCCGCTCTCCTTCATACATTGCTCGCAGCAAAATGAATAGGGAATGTCATAGGATTCCCGCTTCGTGTGTTTGTAATACGTACTCATATTCTTTTCCTCCCAAAGCAAATATTGCTTTTAAACACGTACTTATTATAGTGCACAATTTTTTATAAGTCAATATTGATACCGAGAGCCTAAAGTATGATATCTGTTATGAATTCTCTAAGTTCAAAGTTTTTACGTGCACAACTGCATGCCGATAAGAATCGTTGTAAGACATAAAAAGCTCAGGCACTTCTACAGCATGAATCAACAGCTGTAAACAGCAAAAAACAAAATAAAACTGAAAACGCTTGCATAGGCTGTAGAATTAAGCTATAATAGGGATGTAAAACTTGTTACTATTCAATTAGGCAAGATTGAAAACGTATTTCATGCGCTTTCGATCTTGTTTTTTTGTGTAGGGAAAGGAGGCTGTCAGCATAATAAAAAGAAGCACATAAAATAAATGTAGAAACGGACGATTTGATAAAAAAATATCTCCAAAAGCAGACTATTATAGACAGAAATTTATACGGTTTATATCTGATATTTTTTGAAATAAAACATATACTTTTGTGTCTCAGACAGCACTCTCTTTTTGTCTACATTTATGCACGCAGAAGAATCAAAATGTTTAGTCAAAGTACATGAAAAGAGAGGAGTATCAGAATGAAAGAAAATCGAATCGTAAAAGCCTTGATTACAAGCTTTTTAATTATCACACAGCTTTTTCAATATCCGATTTATGCGAAGGCGGCCGATGAATATGAAAATATCGCACTGAATAAAACAGTGACAGCCAGTCAGGCAACAAGCGGAAATGAAGGGGCTAAGGCAGTAGACGGCTTAGAAAATACGAAATGGGAAAGCAATCAAATTGTATCTAAACCGACATTGATATTGGATCTCGGTGAGGAAACAACATTTGAAACGATCAGTCTGAAATGGAGCGAACAGTTTGCGTTTCGCTATAAGCTCTATTCAGCAAAATCCAATCAAGTATACAGCGAAGTCTTATTCCATGAGGAAGGTACCGGCGGTGTAGAGGAATGGGACATGAGTGATAAAACACCGGCACGCTATATCAAGCTGGAGCTGATAGAAGCGAAAAACGGTGAAACAGTCATCGGATTGAATGAGCTTCAGGTGTTAAGAAAAAAACAGCCGGAGAGCGAATTAAAAAACATCGCTTTAAATAAGCCGGCATTTGCATCGGCAAATGAAGCCAACCTTGATCGCTTGGGACCGAAGGGAGCCTTTGACGGAAATCTTACCGATAAAACAAACGGCAGATGGTCCAGCGGCAATATTGAAAAAAATCCGCAATGGATTTATGTAGACTTAGAAGAAGCGGCAACCTTTGCCTCGATTCATATCCTGTGGGAGGAGGCTTATGCGACTGAGTATGTGTTAGAGTATTCCAATGATACAGCGGATACTAAAACATGGACCAATATCCTTACGGTAGACAACGGACAGGGCGGCTGGGAAAAGCACAAGTTTGAGCCGATTACCGCACGCTTTGTACGTCTGTATGCGACCAAAAGCAACGGTGTCGGAAGTGCGAAGCCGATATCGATCATGGAAATGGAAATTTATGAGGGCGTTGACAACAGACTTACGGTAGATGATGTCGCAAAGGATTTTGAAATTGAACCGATTACGACACAGATGCAGGAAATGCCTGTTTACAGCTATGACAACAACAATATTACAGCGGAGATATTCTGCAGCGATACCGATGTCGTGGTAGAGGATAACGGTACGATTCATACACCGTTGGTAGATAAAGAGGTATTGGTTACTTATATCATCAAGGATAAGCGAAATGATGAAACAAAGGAAATGCGTAATATTCCGGTTGTGATACCCGGTCGTTATGTACAATCGACAAGTGATAACACAGCACCGATCGTCGTACCTTCGATTCAGGAATGGAAGGGCGCAAGCGGATCCTTTCAGCTTACCGAAGCATCACGTATTGCGGTCGCAGACAACAGCTTGAAAAAAGCGGCGGAAATCACACAGGCGGATATTGCCGATTTATTCGGCTTAAAGCTATCTGTTACAAGCGATACGCCGAAGAGCGGTGATATCGTCCTGACAACGCAAAACAGTGATGCGACAATCGGTGAACAGGGCTATACCTTAGAAATCGATGATGTGCTCACAATCAGAGGAAATGCTTATCAGGGGGTATTCTTCGGGACAAGAAGTGTGCTTCAGGCATTACAGGCATCTGATCAGCTTACGATTGCGAAGGGAACGGCACGTGACTATACGAAGTACCAATATCGTAAATTTATGCTGGATGTCGCACGAAAATATATACCGATGTGGTATTTAGAGGACTTTGTGAAATACGCATCATGGTTTAAATTTACCGATATTCAAATTCATTTAAACGATACCTCTTATAACGGTCATTCACGTTTCCGTATCGAATCTGATATCGAAGGATTGACAGCGACAGACGGTTACTATACAAAAGCGGAATATCGTGATTTCCAATATTATGCACAGGACTACGGAATCAATATCATATCCGAATTTGATACACCGGCGCATTCCCAGGTGTTTATCGACAACAATCCTGAGCTTGGCTTTGATGCGACACATTTGGATATTCGCTTGACCTCAGATAAAAAAGACATCGTTTATCAATTTATCGCCGATCTGTATGAGGAATACTTAGGCGGAGATAATCCGGTATTCATCAGTGATGCGTTTAATGTCGGCTTAGATGAATTCAATAAAAATTATCAAGAGGATATGACGCAATACACGAAATACGTCATGGAGCTTGTGCATGATAAATACGGTAAGATTCCGATGGCATGGGCGTCTATGGGCTGTGTGGATTCCGCAACGACAAAAATTCCCGATTATCCGATAATGGACGCATGGGCAAACTATGCCATCAGCTTAAAATCCTTGTTTGATCAAGACTATTTGTTGATCAACGCGACAAATAAATACGGATATTTGGTTCCGGGAGGTAATAACGGCTATCCGGACTTTGCGAAAGAGGAGGAAATGTACAACAATCTCAGTGCCGGCAAATTCAGGGATAAAAACAATGCCGGTATCGATGTCGCAGAAGGCCATCCCAAGGTAGTCGGCGGTTCTGTTTCTTTATGGAATGACCGCGGTATCTTTAACGGTATTTCCGTATATGATGTGTTCGCAAGAACCCAAAGCATCGTTCCGATTTATGCCCAAGCCTTCTGGTACGGCAAGGATAACGATTTATCGTTTGACGGCTTTAAGGAGCGTGTTGATTCCGTAGGTATCGGTGCCGATATTACCGCCGATAAAACGATCGAATCACAGGATGAGCTTGTTTATGATTTTGATATGGAAAATACCGAGATTGAAAATGATAAGCTGATTTTAAAGGATAATTCCTTAAATCAATATGATGCACAGGTAGTAAATGCACAGGTTGAGGAAAGCGATACAGGCAGTGTATTAAGATTACACGGGGACGGTTATATTCAGATGCAGCACAGTGCGTTGAAGTGGCCGTATACAGTTGCGTTTGATATCACGATCGATGAAAATCAAAGCGGTGATATTACATTGTTTGAGGAAACAATGCCGTCAGAAAAGTGTAATGAGTGGATCGATACGAATTATCAGACAAGACGTATTTATCTGAAAGAAACAGATAATAAATATCAGCTAATGTATGATCGTGATAATTATCATTATGAGCATACGGTTTTTTTGGAAAAGGGCAAAACCTATCAGCTTGCCTTTACCTCAGATTATAAATATACCAATGTATATATAAAAGGAAATAAGGAATCTACATTAAACGGGCCGGTTCTGACAAACAGCGGCAATAAGTGGGCTGATTCTGCATCTGTTTATTTACCGTTACAGAAAATCGGTGAAAATCTTGACGGAACCTTAGATAATATCAAGGTGTATAATCGATTATTGACACAGGAAGAAATCAAGGCCTTGTATGATGCGGAAATCAATCTTGAGCATGAGAATATCGCATTGAATAAGGAAGCCTCTGCGTCAAGCTATTATGCGGATTATCAAACACCGAATAAAGCGTTTGACGGTATTATTAATAAGAGTGATGCAGGGCCTCAGCAATCACGCTGGGCTTCCCAAAGAACACACAATGAATGGATTCAGGTGGATTTAGGAAAAGCATATAAGGTTGATGAAATCAAAATCACATGGGAGGATGCTTACGGTGTCAACTATAAGCTGTTGGGTTCTTTGAACGGAAAGGATTGGTTTGAAATTAAGGATGTGCAGAACGGCAGCGGCGGTGTCGATGATTTTACCGCTCTCGGTGATATTGAAACGCGCTTTATTAAGCTTGTCGGAACAAAGGCGGCGAATAATGCGAAGTACGGCTATTCGATTTATGAAATTGAAGTGTATGAAAGCGCAAAGGAAAATTTAATCAGAACGATCAATGAGCTTGAAGAAAGTATTCAAGGGCTCAATGTCGGAAGCTGGCAGGGACAGATCAAAGAGGAAGCCTATCGGGATTTTGTGAAGCTGTTGGAAAGTGAAAGGGCAGAGGCACAGGCAAAGGATTCGATCAGCGAGGATGAATTGAGAGCTGAGAAAGAGCTTTTGGCTCAGGAACTGACAAAGCTGAAAAAACAAATCGTGAGAATTGATAAAACTGTTTTACAGGCGGCACTTGAACAAGCAAATGAAAAGATAGCCGCAGGCTTTGATGAAACGACAAGTGCGACAAGCAGCTGGGAGAAGTTTGAACAGGCGAAGCAGTCGGCAGAGGAAGCATTGAATAAAAAAGAAGTTACTCAGGTGCAGATTGATGAAATCGCAGCGGCATTGGAAGCAGCTGTGAAAGGCTTGAAGCTGCATGCTTCGACAAGTGATTTTGAACAGCTGAAACAATTGGTCGATGTGTTGACGGCTTCAAGCTTACCGAAGCATATCAAAGATGCGGCAGAGGCGGATATGAACGATGCACAAGCATTGTTGAAGCTCGGCAATAAGGAAGCAACTGCACAAGCGGTCAAGGACAGTGTTCGTAAGCTGGAATTATTTAAGCAGTGGATGAACAGCTATGAAAGTTTAAAAACAGTAATTTCCAAGGCGGAGAAGCTTAAGGAAAGCGAGTATACAGAAGCAAGCTGGGACAAATTCAGTAATGTGCTGAAAAATGCCGAGATAATTTTGAATAATGAAGCATCGGGAAATGATGTGTTGAAAGAGGCAATGACAAAGCTTAATGATGCGATTGACAGGCTTGTTAAAAAGGATACGGGTACTAAGCCTGAGCCTGAGGATCCGATCAAACCGAATGAGCCGTTAAAGCCGGGCTATATCAATCAAATCGTCAATCACACCAATAATGTAATTGCGCAGGGAGTATTCCCTGAAAATGTACAGCTGATGGTTGAGAATATGACTGAATCGGCTAAGGCTGAAATCATCGCATCCATCGTGAATAAGGGTGAAGTATCAAAATTCAACTTTGAAAGAATTCTTGATATCTATATGTTGAGAAACGGTTCTGTATTTACACCGAATTCAAGCTTTACGATCAAAATCAAATTAGATGAGGAATTAAAAGCAAAGCGTTATTTGGGTATCGTTTATATCTCTGATGAGGGAAAAGCAGAGATGATACCGTCAAAGACAGAAAACGGTTATATCACCTTTAAAACAACTCATAACTCTTATTATGCGATCGTATCAAGCGACAGTCCGATCGTGAATACGGCAACACGGCCGAGTGCGGCAAGCAGTGCGGGAGCATTTATTCTGCTTGGGGCAGTGCTGCTTGTGTTCACAAGAAAAGCGGCGAAGGCAAATAAGCAATACTCAGCGTAATCAATAAGAAATAACTTAAAAGCAGCAGATGAAGGTCTGCTGCTTTTATTGCAAAGCAAATACCACATGCTATGCATGTGGTAAAAGAAGTTATACTG